>JADFPM010000065.1 GCA_022562335.1 Chloroflexota bacterium | reverse complement strand
CAAAGACCTGGGCGGCGGTCTGATTATCCAACTCTCCGGTGGGTTCGTCGGCCAGAAGCAGGGGAGGCTGGTTGGACAGGGCAACGGCGATGGCCACCCGTTGCTGCTCGCCGCCCGACAGCTGGTGGGGCAGCCGGTTGGCCTTGTCTTCCAACCCCAGATCAGCCAACAGTTCTGAGCTCCACTCCCGCCGGTGGCTTGCGGGTTTTCCCGCCATGGCCATGGGAAGCTCTATGTTGTCCTTCACGTTCAGGTAGGGCACCAGATTGCGGCCCGTGGCCTGCCACACAAACCCTACTTCCAGCCGCCGGTACATCACCAACTCGCGGTCGGAAATGTCCAGCAAGTCGCGGTTGCCGACGCTTACTTGGCCGGCCGAGGGCCTATCCAACCCGGCAAGGGTATTCAACAGGGTGCTTTTGCCGCTGCCACTGGCGCCGACGATGGCGACGAGTTCACCGGCCCTCACCTCCAAATCGACCCCCCGCAGGGCAACCACTTCCAATTCGGCCCGCTTGTAGATCTTGAACAGGTCCCGGCACTGGATGTAAGCACCGGCGGCTTCGGCCTCTGCCGGATGGTCATTACCGGCGGCGCTTCCCCCGTCGCTTATCTGCATCTCGTAAGAGCTGCGGGCACCGTCTATACGCGAATTATCTCTCAAACCGCCTACTCCCGTCCCGGTGTGGCCGGGCCTCGATTGCCGGCCGCACCGGCTATTACGCCGCACCAACCGCCCAACATCATACGTCGCCTATCCGCAGCACCTGCTGAACTTCCATCTTTGCCGTGAACCAGGCTAGCCAAGCCGCAGTCGCGACCGTTACTGCGGCGATCACCAGATAGGAAACCAACAGCGTTGTCCCATTTGTCTGCAGGACCATGGGAGGTGTCACCCGCACACCCTCCTCGGCAACCTCCATCAAGGGTAAGAGGCTGGTCCCGATCAGCTGGCCGGCCCAGCTACCTAGCCCCACCCCAAATATGACCACCAAGAAGACGGAAAACCAGGCCACGCCATGGGTCTGTCCTCTCGAGGCGCCCAGGGTGCGCAACAAGGCAAACTCGATTTGCCGGCCTCGGAACTCCATATAAGAAAATAACATCAAACCCGAGGCGCTGGCCAATGTCAGCACCAAGAACATCAACACCAGCAATCCTCCCCAGCCTGCGGTGATCAGGGGCCTGTCGACCCGCTGGGCCACCAACTCTGAGGCCAATTGCGATTCCCGCACACTCAGCCCGTCACGGTCAAAATACGGTTTTAGATCCTCTTCTGATACGGTGCCACCATTCAGATTTAGCCAAAGCTCATTGGAGCCGCCGTATGGCCTCAGGCTATGGTAATTGGCCCGGGCGGTAAAAGTGGCCAGATCAACGACCAAGAAGGGGGAATCCCCAGGGTCCAAGGTGGGGAAGTAGTCCACCTCGTTCACAATGTTAAAGGGCAGGGCAAAGGTGGAAAAGCCCACCACCACCGTGTCTCCAGCGGCGGTCCCGGTTTGCTCCAGGAAGGACTTGCTGGCCAGGGCGGGGACCGGTAATTCCGGCTGGCCGGGACGTATGCCCTGGGACCCCAATCCCCCGGTGGCCCAACTGAAGACGGCAGAACCGCCCGGGCCGCCGGCTCTGCTAGACCCGCCCGGCGGAACCAGTTCGCTGGGCTCCACGGCGAAAAGTCCGGGCTTCATGTGATCTTCCAGGACGTGCCATTCATCCAGGTCTTCGAAGTTGGACAGTAACACGTCGCCACCGGGTGTCAGGGCGGTCAACCCGCTGAAGAACACGGCGCCGGGGTCCGTCAGGCCAAGGTTCCTCCGCACCTGCAGGGTGATAAGTTTGAAGGGCGGCTGCATCACCGGCCTCGGCTCATCGGGGCCGAACCGCCGCGCCGAAAATATGGGCACTATCTCCCCTTCGATGCGGGTCCATTCCCGCTGGCTCAGGTCACCCATGGCGATATCAAAGAATCGTCCCTGGGCGTCTTGCAGCCGGGCGCGCATGATCAACCGGGAACTGGGCCGGCTGGGTTTGACCCATAGCGCCAGGCTTTGCGCATCGGCAGGCAAACTCAACCCCTGATCCGGTAATAGATCGGGCGATGGACCGGGTTTGAGGTTCTGGATCAGGTCCTCCAGCGGTAACCCCCCGGCGAAATCAGGCCGGTACCAGGCCACATCGGCAAATGAAGCCGTGTCCACCGCTAGCACGTCGGCCGGAGTGCTGAAACCCGTGGTGGTCAGGTGGGCGTTAGAACGCTGGACTTCGGCGGCGGCGATTACTGAATCAACCTCCCCTACCATTCCGGCCAGTCCCAGCAAAGACACGGGCACGTTGACTCCCGTATGCAATATGCGCAGGTCGGCGCCCGCGGCGTACAACGCGCGGTCTCGCTGGCTGCGCTCCAGGGTCGAACTGAAGGAGCTGCCCACCACGCCCAGGGCGGTGGTAAACATCAACAGAACGACAAGCACCCCTGGCACGATGGGATCCCTGGAAATATGCCTCAATCCGTGGACCAGCCATGAAGGCCCCACCGGCTCGGCGATGCGCGAAGCCAACCCCAATACCAGGGGGAAGAAACGCAACACCACCAATCCGATGGCCACCAGAAGCGTCAACGGTCCCAGAAGCAAGAAATAGTCGATCTCCAGCCCCTGGCCTCCCAAGGGTCTGACCAGGAAAGAGCCCCTGGATTTGATCTGCCACCACAGCAACGCTATCATCGCCAGAATCAACAGGTCTATGTAGTACCGGTGGATGAAAGGTATCTGGGGCGGCCTGGCGCCCACCTGGAGAAATTCCACGATGCTTTGACGGGCGGCCACCAATGTAAGGGTGGTGAGCACCACCACCGCCAGACCGCCACCGGCCAATCCCAACAACCAGGCGCCGGAGGTGAGTGTCACCGGCACGGTGGACAGTTCGCCGCCGCCGCCCAGGCCAAAAAACAACCCGCCCAACACGCGCACCACCGCCACTGCCAACAAAGGCCCCAAGAGCACCGCGGGGAGGGCCAGCAAAAAACCCTCGGCTAGGGCCAAAGTCCCCACCTGGATGGTGGAAGCGCCGCGGCTCTTTAGCATGGCGATCTCGCCACTGCGGGATTTAACGATGAGCCCTGACACAAGGGCCAGGTAATAGGTCAATATCCCAATGACCAGGAAAAGAATCAAGAACAGGGGGATGCGGGCCAGCAGCAGTTGCTGTTGGTAGTCGTTCAGTACGCCGTCCAAATAAAGACCCATGCTGGAGTTTCTCATCTCGGCGCGGACGTCACGTTTTATCCCGGCCAGGATCCGCTGGACCGTATCGACCTCACCGGCGGGGATGCTCTGGCGGTCCAGGTAATAAAACCATGTCGCGTCGGTGTAAAGGGTGGGATATACCCGCAACACCGGCCCTAAGATGGCCTCTTCGGTGGTGAATAGGGGAACGATCGTCCACTGGTCATTCTGGTAGGTGAAATCGCCGCTGCTGCCGTACCAGAACTCATCGCTTGGGTCGGTCCGCTGGAATATACCGACAATCTCGACCTCGATGGGCGGTGGGCCGGTGAAAGAAGACGCGGGAAAAGCCTCAAACCGGTCCCCCACTCCCAATTGCAGCAGTTCGGCGCCCAGGGTCTCCAACGCCACCTCCAATGGCAGGTCCGGGCGCGGCGCTGTGGAACGCGGTGCCGCCGCATCGGTTGTCGCGGGGGCGCTATAAGGCCAGCGTCCGGAAACCATCTGAATCCTGGGCGAGACCAGCCCTTCGGAGAATTTGATCTGCCCCCTGGGCCTCACCTGGTTGTCAAGCTCCAACTGGGAGTGGCCTTGGAAGAAGAAGGTCGCCGTTTCTAGGAAACGCCCCCGTTCCTGCAGATAGGGCTGAAACTGGGCCGCCACCCGTTCATCGGTGAACCGGAGCCGGGACCTGTGCTCGGCCAACCTTCCCTCCACCGTGGGCGGTGAATCCCGGCCGCTGAAGGTCCGCACCCAGAAGTTGGCGTCCTTGGGGCTGGCCTTTTCCAGCGTGTGCCGCAGCGCCGCCTCGGCCAACAGGTTGGAAAAGATGACCCCGCTGGACATCAAAGCAACCGCCATCACGATGCCTAGGAACAGGATGGTTTCCAGTCTCCACCCGGAAATTATCCTTTTGGCCGCCACCGCGTGTGCCGTTATCAAGAGAGAAAACATCAGCCGGCCGTCACCGCCCTATTCACCCAGCCTCAGGATTTCCGGGACCCGAAGCCGCCGGGCAGCCACGGCCACGAACACAAAGGCCAAAAAGGTAGCCGCCGCCATACCAACCAACACCAACGCAGCGACCCACGCCTCTACTATGGGAATCATCGGCGGGATCACATCCTTGCCCGTGGGAGTTATGTCAAGATACCCCAATACCCATCGGCCCATCCAAAGACCAACCGCGGAGCCCACACCAATGCCCAGAACCCCCACCACCACGCGCTCAAGCGCCAGCGAGGCGGTTAGTTGCCAGCGGCTTAACCCCAGGGTTTGGGCCACCGTCAGGTCCACCCGTCCGGTACGCACCTCCGCCACCCCGTGCAGGGCCAGGGTCAGCAACACGGCCATCGTGATGGCTGCCATTCCCATCAAGGTCAACCCGTTCCAGCCGCCGCCGGCCAAAGGGTCGCGCCGCGCCAGATCAGCCTCTTTTAGCCGGTCCCTTATAATCACCGAGCGGCTCATCCGGTTGCCGACCGCCTCAATCACCCTTTCCCGGTCGGCCCCCCGGTCCAACGCCAGCCAGAGTTGCTCCGGTGGGTCATACACCCCCCTGGGGGTACGTCTCAGGTATTCGCGTAAATCCTCTAAGGACGCTATGAGCAGCGGCTGCGAAGAAGGATTGACCGTGGGGAAATAGTTGACCAGGCCGGTGACGGTCATGGGAACGATCTGGCCCTTGACCTTGGGCCGCAACTGCTGACCCACCTGGAAGGTAGGACCGCCGATCACCGGCAGAGGATAGGGGCCCGGCGGAATCATGATGCCCCTGGGAAGGCGTGAAAAGGGCTCCTCCCAACTGAAAGAAAGGCCTCGGTCACCCGAGCGTGCCGCTTCCGCGGACACTCTTAGGATATCCGGCACGTTCCCCTCATTCGGCAAGACGACCCACGGCGCCGCCGCTTCGAATCCCTCTATGACGGATTCGCTGGCCGGCCCGTTGGAGCCGGGTCCAATGGCGGTGATATCGTCCAGGGATATGGAGCCCGGCGGCAACCGGATAAAGGCTTCACTGCTCATGAAGAAAGCCACCAGCCTGATGGGCGGCTCCAGCGATTCCATGGCATCCTGCAACGACACCCGGTAGAATTGCCAATCGATATCGGATTGGGACGGCGGGGGACCCTCCCCAGGGTCTCGCTGAAACAACAGAAAATTCGGATCTTGCGGTTGCGGCCGGGATCTAAACAGATCCCCCACCAAAAGATGCCTGTTTCTTCCTTTGGACCCCTCCACCCGGGCCCACAGGTTCAGCTCGTACACCAAGGTGCTTCGGTTGAGGATAGCGGGCTTGACCCACACGCCCAAATGTTCGGCGCCGCCCGGGATCTCAATCCCCAAACCGGGGTCCGCCGGCGAAGCCGAGGCGATAAACCTGGCCCGATGCAACGGGCTAAGCAATTCCTCCAACGCTACGTCGGCAAAATCATCGCGGAACCAAACGGTGTTGGGCAGGGTCACCGGGTCGATGGCCATCAGCACGGTGCGGTTGCCGGCGCCCAGTGAAACCAGCGGAACCTGTTCTCTAAAAATGGGAGTCACGCTGGATACCCCGTTTATGGAGACTATCTCCCGTTGGAGGTCCTCGGAGAAGGACCCGCCCGTCAAAACCACGTCTCCGCCCACCCGGTAAAGCGCTTGCTCCACCTGGCTCTTGGACAGACTCGCCTGGAAGGCTGCGCCAAATAGCCCCAACGCGGTGGCCAGCAGCAGTATCACCACCAGTGAGCCGTGGGGCAAAGGATCGCGGGCCAGGCGCACCAGGGGGAAAGCTATCCATGCCGGGCCGGTCCTGACGCTCAGCCACGCGAAAATACGCACCACCCAAGGCAAGACGCGCAACGTTATAACCGCCGCTCCGATGAGTCCTAAAACCGGGGCCAATAGCAGGGTGTAATCCACGTTCAACGAGTTGGAGGCCAGGTCCAGGGTCAAGAAACCGCCACGGCCTCGAATCTGCCACATCACCACCGCCAACGCCACCACAACCAGCACGTCCAGGTAGTAACGGTGCACGAATGGGACCGTTGGCGGCCTGGCCCGTGCCGCCAGGGATTCGATCATACCGTTGCGGGCTCGGCTCCAGCCTGAAACGGTCAGGACGCCCAGGCTAAGAAGCCCTCCTATGGCCCCCATCCAGAACATGGATGCTGAAATGCCGACGGTCACCGATCCGGCGTCTCCGACCTCGGGGTTTATGGTGCCCAACAGCAGATAGCGCACCAGGGCCAGGGCTAAAAACGGCCCCACGGCCACCGCCACCAAGACCGCGATGGATTCTCCCAGGATCAATAGACCGGTCACCTGCAAGACACCCGCCCCACGGCTTCTCAACAGCCCTGCCTCGTCAGCTTGCGACCTGGCGGTCAGGCCCATGATGAGGACCAGGAAGTAGAGGACCACCACCACCACCAGTGAAATGAAAAGGAACAGGGGTACCCGGGCCAGGGTCAGGGTCCTCTCGTAGGCCAGAATCCGGTTCTTCAACCCCGTCAGGACCAGGGTGCGGGGAAACTGTTTGTTGATGTCGGTCTCCAGTCTAGCCAGGGCATCTTTGGCAGGGCCGGCCGTGCGGGCGGTCAATCCGCTGGCATCCAGGAATAAAAACCACCCGAAGTCGCCCACCAAAGACGGGTACTTGGCGCCCATCCCGGAAAAGAAATGTTCTTCGGTTACGTAGAGGGGCAGTAGCGCATCGTCCCCAAACTGCTGGACGCTGAAATAGGCCGGCGAAAACATCCAGAAATCTTCTTGGGGATCCACCGGCTCCATCAGCCCCACGATCGTCAAGGCGATGACTTCCGACGGGTCCGAACTGAAGGGGACCAGAAAGATCTGGGTGCCTACATCCAAGCCAAGGCTCGCCGCGGTCCGCACGCCTATAGCGATTTCCATATCCAGCCCTCGTTCGTGCAAAACCGGGGCTGTTTCCGGCCATCGTCCTTCTGTTATGCGCGAATGCTGCTGGAAACCGGTCAGGAAAAACGGCCGGCCCATGGGTGTACCCCCAGCGGGACCACGGCCGTCGTTTTGAAAAACTATCGGCAGGTTACCCTGGGTCTGGCCCAGACGCTCGATGCCCGTTATCAGGTTTCCCAGGCGTGCCTCGGAGATCTGCTCCACCTGGGACCGCAACCGTTGGTAGTCGGCGGGACCCAGCGGCCGGTTTTGGGTGATCACCTGAACGTTCAACACCCGTTGATCGATGGTGGCCAGCGTGTGCTGCAACCCGCCTTCCGCCAGGACCTGGGAATAGACGGCGCCCACCGACATCAAGGTCACCGCGGCCAAAATCCCAAACGATGTTATGGCCAGCAGCGCCCACGACGAGCGGAGCCGTCTCAACAGGAGCCAGTAGAGTATTCCGGTCCAACCCATTAGCTATACGACGCCATTCTTGATCCTAGACGCGGACGGGTGGGTGCATTACGCCGATGCGCGACCCGATGCAGGACAAAAGCGAGTGTACGTGTGCCCCCCATAGCTGTCAACGGCAGGCGCCCCGGTGGTCTCCGGATCAAGCACACCCATGCTATAATCCGCCCCAAAATCCCTGCTTGTCCCAACCTTTCCCAAACCCCAACCAGAATTTGGAGGCGGCGATGGCAGATCGACTGAAAGGAAAAGTGGCCCTGGTTACCGGCTCTGGAAGGAACATAGGCCGGGCAACCATCCTAAAATTGGCCGGCGAGGGCGCAAACGTGGTGGTCAACGCCAGGTCGAATCGGGAAGAAGCCGAATCGGTGGCCCGGGAGGCCCGGGAGATGGGCGTAGACGCCCTGGCCATCCTGGCCGACGTGTCCGACCGGGACCAGGTCAACAGCATGATGGACCAGGCCATCGGCCATTTCGGCAGGATAGACATCCTGATCTCCAACGCCGCCGTCCGCCCCCATAAACCGTTCTTGGAGGTCACCTACGAGGACTGGAAGCAGGTGCTCGGCGTGGTCCTGGAGGGCGCCTTCTTTTGCGCCCAAGCGGTGCTGCCATTGATGGTGAAAAACGAGTACGGGCGAATCATCTTCTTCACCGGCGACGGCGCTTTCCTGGGTCCGGCGGAAAGGGGCCACGTATCGGCTGCCAAGATGGGACTGGTGGGCATGGCCCGCAGCCTGGCCTCGGAATTCGCACCCCATAATATCCGGGTCAACGTGGTCTCACCGGGCAGCATCGACACCTCCCGGGAGCATCCCGAATGGTACCCCGATAGCCGCCCGCCCGATGCCTCGCACATTCCCCTGGGCCGCCAGGGCAAGGTCGAAGAGATAGCCGCCACCTGCCTGTTCCTGGTCAGCGACGACGGCGGCTTCATAACCGGGCAGACCATTCACGCCAACGGGGGAACGGCGTTTTTCTAGCGGAATGGGACGTAAGACGGTTTGGTTACGCCGTCAGGGTGGTTGACACTGTGTTCCTACCCCATCAAAATACATATATAACATCATGGAAAGGTGCAGGAGGTTCGGGATGACCCAAACAGCGACGTACACCGTGGAAGCATTCGTAGACGACGTTAAAGAGATATTCGCTTCCAGCAAAGACCCTCTGGTGCAAGCCCAGGCCGTGAGCGAGAAGATGAAGGAATTGCTGGCGGTCCCCGGGTGGCTCGAAGAAAAGCTGAACCTGCCCGAGGAAGGCGGATTTGGGCGGTACGACCTTCATATCGATGAAGAGTTAGGCCAGCCCGGCGCCGGGTTCTACCTGATGGCCACCGTTCAAAAGCCGGACCAGACCCAACTGCCCCACGACCACGGAGTGGCTTGGGTAGCTTACGCCGTTTACGATGGCTCCATAAAGCAGACCAAGTTCCGCTGGGCCTTCCCCGGCGAAGGCGTGGACTCTCCCCAGATCAGAGAGACCGGCACTTTCACTCAGAAAAAAGGCTCGGTGGCGTACTTCCTGCCCGGAGAGATTCACCAGACCCTGAACGTGTCCGGCGGACGCGCCCTGGTGGTCCGCCTTGAGTCCCAGAAACTCGACACCCTGACCAGGTACCAGTACGATCCCAAGGACAATAGCGTCAAGGTCATGGACCGGTAATCACGCCCGCGCCGGGTCACGGCCCAGGCGCCGAGGCATGTATTGCTTCAAAATAAAACCCCCGAGCAGAATTGCTCGGGGGTTTTAAAATTCCGCTGGTTCTTCTCTAAGCCCGCAGGCGTATCTCCCGCAGGTCATCGGCGATTATCAGCTTCGCCTCGGTCAACTCCTGGATGTCCTCGGGCGACCATCCGGGGGCATGCTCGACCAGTTTGAAACCCTGGGGCGTGACTTCAAACAGGCCCAGGTCCGTCACCACCATCTTTACCACGCCGGGGGCGGTGATGGGCAACGCGCACCGGTTCAACAGACGGGGAGCCCCCTCGCGGGTCACGTGCTCCAGGGCGATGAAAACCCGCTTGGCGCAGGCGGCCAGGTCCATGGCGCCGCCGATGCCGCCGCCCTTGCGATTGGGGATCCGCCAGTTGGCGAAGTCGCCGTTTTCCGCCACCTCATAGGCCCCCATCACCGTCACGTCGACCATGCCGCCCCGGATCACCCCAAAGGAGTCTGCGTGGTGGACGATGGACATCCCAGGCCGGCTGGTGACGAACTGGCCGCTGGCGTTGACCAGGTGTTTATCCTCTTTTCCCTCCTCAGCCAGGGGGCCGTACCCTATGACCCCGTTCTCCGAATGGGTGATTATCTCCTTGTCGGGGTCAACGTAGTTGGAGCACAGGGTCGGCATCCCAACCCCCAGGTTGACGATCCAACCGTCTTGAAACTCCATGGCCAGACGGTCGCACATCACTTGCCTTTCCAGTTTGGGCTTGTCCGCCATTCGATGCCTCCTTTGGTTTGCCACCCGCTAATGGCTGATGGCTGAAAGCTGATTAAACCCAGATCCCATCTTCGGGGATCTTGACCATCCGGTTCACGTAAATGCCGGGCACGTGAATGTGGTCAGGCTCTATCTCTCCCGCGGGCACGATGTCCGTTTCCACCTCCACCACGGTGATGGCCGCCGCCATCGCCATGACGGGATTGAAGTTGCGTTGGGTAAGCCGGAACTGAAGGTTGCCAAAGGTGTCGGCCTTCCACGCTCGGATGAATGCGTAGTCGGCGGGCAATGGATGCTCCAATACGTGCTTCCGGCCATCGATCTCACGATGTTCCTTACCCTCGGCCAGCTCGGTGCCCACGCTGGTGGGAGTGTAAAATCCGCCGATGCCGAAGGCCGCGGCCCGCATCCGTTCGGCCAACGTCCCCTGGGGCACCAGTTCCGCCTCGATCTCATCGTCGTTATACATCTTGACGAAAGGCGTGATCTGGGACGGATGGGTGGCCGCGGTGAAGGCGCAGATCATCTTTTTCATCTGGCCCGCCTCCACCAAAGTACCCACGTCAACCTTGTCGTCCAGCGTGCCGGCGTTGTTGGAGATACCCGTCAGGTTTTTGGCCCCCTGGCGGTGCAACGCGCTGATGAGGTTTCGCGGCACGCCGACCCCGCCAAACCCCGCCATCATCACGGTGCAACCGTCGGGCAGGTCGGCCACGGCTTGGTCGAAATCCTGGTATATCTTGCTCTTCAATGGATCAATCTCCCGGGGTTAAATCTCCTGGAGCCGACGCCGGGCTCAATATCGCTGGAAGGCACTTCCGGTACATACTACCGCACCCAGGCACCGGTTGCCAGGGTCCAATTTGAGAGATATGCGGCATCATTTTCCGGCGTGGCCGGGTCGCAGGCCGGCCAGCCCAACCAATGTCATGTTGAGCCTGCCCCGATTGCGATCGGGGCGAGACTCCGGCTTCGTCGCGAGTCCTCGATGGAGTCGGGA
>JADFPM010000064.1 GCA_022562335.1 Chloroflexota bacterium | reverse complement strand
GGTTCGAGTTCCGTTCCCAACCCTCGGCCGAGGAATCACTGGTCCCCATGCTAAAGGATTATTTCCGCCTGGACGACGATCTGCCGGCCATTTACGAGGAGATAAAGCGGGACCAGAGGGTGGCGGCCATGGTGGACCAGTACCCCGGCCTGCGGATCTTGCGGACCGAACCGTGGGAATGTTTGATCGCCTTCATCTGTTCCGCCAACAACAACATATCCCGCATCCACCAGTTGATGGAGAGGATGGCCGAGACGTTCGGAGAGCCCATACACATGGACGGCCAGGTCCGTTACACATTTCCCGGACCCGCTGAACTGGCCGAGGGTGGGGAATTGGAGCTCCGCCGCCTGGGATTGGGTTTCCGCGCCCCCTACGTCGACCAGGCGGCCCGGCGGGTGTTGGAAGGGCGCCTGAACCTGGACGAGCTTACCAAAGCTCCCTATCTGGAGGCCAAGGAACGCCTGATGGAATGCAAGGGTATCGGCCCAAAGATAGCCGATTGCATCGCCGTCTTTTCCCTGGAAAAGCTGGAGGCGTTCCCGATAGACGTTTGGATAAGACGGGCGCTGGCGGAATGGTATTTCCCAGACCAGAAAACGCCCACCGACCGGGTCCTTCTGGAGTGGGCCCAGGACCACTTCGGCCGCTACGGAGGCTACTCCCAGCAGTACCTGTTCCACGGACGGCGGTTGAAGAAGAGAAACGCCGTTGCTTCGTAGGGGTTTCCTACGGCTTGAGCAATAGCTTTCCGAAGAAATTGGTCTCTTCCATGGCCCGGTGCGCCGCGGCCGCTTCTTCCAACGGGAACACCCGGTCCACCACGGGGTGTATGGTCCCCCGGTTCAGCACGGCCACGATTTGGCGCATGTCCTCTTTGGTCCCCATGAACGCGCCAAAGACCTCTATCTGGCGGCTGAACAGCAATCCCAGATGCAGTTCGGTGCGCAGGCCGGTGGTGGCCCCGCATATGCCGTAACGGCCGCCGGGCTTGAGCGAGCTGAAGGCCTTGGCGAAGAAATCCGCGCCCACGTGGTCAACCACCATGTCCACGCCTCCATCGGTCAGGGCACGGACCCGCTCGGTTATGTCTTCCTCGTTGTAGTTGATGACCTCGTCGGCCCCCAATTCTTTGGCCTTAGCCGCTTTTTCGGGGGTGCTGGTGGTGGCGATGACCCGGGCGCCGATGACGTGTTTGGCCACTTGGATGGCCGCCGTGCCAACACCGGCGGAAGCAGACAGCACCAAAACCGTCTCCCACGATTTCAGTTGGCCCCGCCGGACCAGAATGTTCCACACCGGAAGGAACGTGGTGGGAACGGCGGCGGCCTGCTCGTAGGAAACCTCATCGGCGATGGCGTGGACGTTGACCGCCGGCATCACCGCAATCTCGGCATAGCTGCCATCGGTGGCGCTGCCCATGAACCTGGCGCGCGGGCAGAGATGGTCGTTTCCGGCCAGGCAGGCAGGACATTGCTGGCAGGTGATCTTGGGATTCACCACCACCCGGTCGCCGGCCTTGAGCCCGGCCACCTGTTCGCCCGCTTCGATCACCTCGCCGGCGCAATCCCCGCCCAATATCAGGGGCGGCGGGAATTCCCGTTGCAAACCCCTTTCTCCGGCCCTGGTGTAGAGGTCCAACCGGTTCAAAGCGGAAGCGTTGACCTTGATTTTGACTTCGGTGGGACCCACGTCAGGGTCGGGCCTTTCGCCAAAGGTCAAAACCTCGGGTCCGCCATGGGCTTCGATGTATACGGCTTTCATGGGGCAGGCACCTCCTAGCTATCAGCCATCAGCATTCAGCGGTCAGCGTTTTCGGTATTGGATGCCTACGCCCGCGGGTCCTAAATAGCTGAGCGCTAATACCTGAGTGCTGACAGCTCGGCTACGGCCTGCGGCCGTAGAAACAGTCGTCGCAGAGAAATACGATTGCCAGCGCCTCTTCGTGGCTGCCGATACGGCCGCACTGGGGCACCTGGCTGTCTTCACTCCACGGTTGATGGAATTTGCCGCCGCACAACTGGCACGACGCCTGGTGTACTTCGTCCAGGGCGTCTCCGCAAATCACGCAGGTTTCGGCTTCCAATTCTTCATCCATGACCGGCATCCTTAATTGCTTCGGCACTCGATGGCTTCCCGGCGGTCTCGGCCATCGAATCCTTTACCAAACGCCGCACCAAACGCCGCCGGCCGGCATCGGTGGCAGCGCGGCCATCCAATACGTCGTCGCGCAACCGGCTTAAAATTCGGCCAAGCAAGGGTCCCGGCGGCACTCCGAGTTGCAACAAGTCCCGCCCGTCCAACCCGGGTTCAACGAATCGCAGTTCCGTCAAAAACCGGTGTACCCCCTGTTTGACCACCGTGTCTACGCTGGTCAACTCCAGGGCCGTCACAGCTTCTACCGAAACGTCTTCCAGAAGGTGAACCAACCCGGAAGGGGAGAGGGAATCATCGTTCAATTCATCCACCATGCCACGGAGCCGGATGGAGTCGCGGACGGTCCGCCGCCAACCCTCGGGCATGTTCAACCGGCCGATCAACTCCTCCCCTTCCTGTGCCGAAAGGTCTGAGACCAGCGCCGCCAGATATACCATTGGCTTTCCCGGCGGACTTTCCGGCTCGCTCCCGGCCCCGACGGACAACCGCTCTAGTTTATCCAGATCGTTCAGGGCGGGATGTACCGCCTGCAGAACCCCCAGATCCACGCAACGGGCGAGCGCCATCCTGGGATTTTCTTCTTCCAGTATTCGTTCCACCTCGTGGCGCAGCCGGTCCGGGCTCAAGGCGGCAACCAGACCCCGGTCCACCGCATCCTTCAGGTGGCCCAGGGTCTTTTCGTCGATGCGAAACCCCAGGCGTTGCTCATAGCGAATGGCCCGGAAGACCCGGGTTGGGTCATCGATGAAACTTTTGTCGTGGAGGGTGCGAACGACGCCCAGCCGAAGGTCTTCCAATCCTCCCCAGTGATCCAGGACCTCGGAGGGTTCTCCCGGCAACTGTATCGCCATGGCGTTGATGGAGAAATCGCGCCGGGCCAAATCGTCTCGAATGCCGCTGGGGGTCACCCGGGGCAGGGCGCCGGGGTGGGCATAGGTCTCGCGCCGGGCGGTCACCAGGTCGAATCGCGAGCCAGCAGCCAAGACCGTGGCGGTGCCGAAACGGGGATGAACTACGGTTTGGCCGGCCAACTCGACGGCCAACCGCTGGGCCAGCGCCGGGGCGTCGCCTTCCACACAGAAGTCCAAGTCTTTTATGGGCCGGCCCAACAAGGCGTCGCGGACCGGTCCGCCCACAAGATATACGGGCGTGGCTTGATCCGACGCGCAACGGCGAAGGGCATCTAATGCCGCCAGGTTGCCGCCGCCGGTGTTTTGCTGGATGAATCTCAGGGGATCGCCGATGTGCAGAAGCTTGTCCGTGGAGGGCCTCCGGTGCCAGACATTATACCATAGGAGGGCTCACGAGGAGGCCTTGCGGGTGGCCTGTACCCAGGCGTGAATCGTTCCTGAGGCAAGCACCCTCGCCACCGCTCAGCCATGCCGCAAACCGGACTCCCGGCCGGTCTCATCTCAACCATTACCTGGGATCCGGCCGGTCAGGCGAGACGGCCCGTCATGGCGTGCTTCCGGCAGTTTTGACAACCATATTACAGATGGTAAAATCCAAGCAGGCAAATGCCCAATCCGGCGGCTGCCGATTACGCGACTGTTAGGAGGCGCAAAATGGTTGAAGCTGCTTTTACCACCTACTACGACTTCCGTTGACCCTTCGTGTACAATGCCGCCATGTGGCTGGCAAAAGTGGAAGCGAGCACCGGGTCTAAGGTCGAAGTCGACTGGCAACCCTTCTCCCTGGCCCAGGCCAACGCCGATAAAGACGCGGAACTTAAGGCGTGGGAGCAACCCGGAGTACTAGACGGGACCGACCGGACTTTCCTGGCCCATATGTCGGGATTGGCCGCCAAACGGCAGGGTAAAGAGGCGTTCGAGTCTTTCTTTATCGCCCTCTTGAAGCTCCGCCACGAAGAAAAGGCAGACCTGAATGATCCAGAGGTGATGAAAGGAGCGGCCCAGACGGCCGGCTTGGATATGGCCCGCTTCCTGGAAGACCAGACGGACCCCGATCTGCTGAAGGACATCGCCGACAGCCATACCAAAGCGGTGGAAGAGTACGGCGCTTTTGGTGTGCCCACCTTCGTCTTCCCCGGTGGTAAGACCGCTTTCGTGAAAATGTTCATCCCGCCGGATGAACAGGCAAGCGAGATATACGACTCCCTGACCAAAGTCATCAGCGAGTTCGATCACGTTGGGGAAATAAAGCGCCCGCAGCCGCCGTGGCCCCATGGTGTGATCAAGGGATAGTATGTGGCGAATCGGCTTCTAGAAGCGGATTTAGGCGTAACATTTCGTGAACCAGGGCTGCTCCAGCAAGCCCTGGTTCACCGTTCATACTTGAACGAGCAGGGCGGAAGGCCCTCCGACTCCTACGAAAGGCTGGAATTTCTAGGCGACGCGGTCATCGAAGTCGCCGTGTCCACCTGGTTATACGAGTTCCTGCCCAACCAATCCGAAGGCGACCTCACCAAGGCCCGGGCCAACCTGGTTTGCGGTGAAAGCCTGGCCAGGATCGCCCGCCGGCTGGGTCTGGGGGACCACGTCTTGCTGGGGAAGGGAGAAGAAGCCACCGGGGGCAGACAGAGGGAGTCCACCTTGGCCGCCACCATGGAGTCCATAGTGGCCGCGCTATACCTGGATCAGGGCTTCGAAGCCGCTCGCGGTTTCGTTCTTCGCATCATGTCCCCAGAATTGGATCGATTCCTTCTGCAAGGAACGACGCCGGATAACCCCAAGTCCCGTCTTCAAGAATACATTCAGGGCATGGGCCGCCCCACTCCTAAGTACCAGCTGACCTCAAGCCGGGGTCCGGACCACGATCCCTGGTTCGACATTGAAGTCTTGGTGGAAAGCGAAGTGATCGGCCAAGGCCAGGGCAGAAAGAAAGCCGACGCTGAAAGGGCCGCTGCCAAGGACGCTCTAGAGCGGATCGAGTCCCAACCCCCGCAAGCTGTCTGATCCTTTTATCCCCGCACCAACATACGACCTGAATCTATCCCAACCGCACCAGATTACTTACTGATCACTATGGAAGAACGCAAGCCGGAAGAACGCAAGCCGGAAGAACGCAAGCCGGAAGAACGCAGGCCAATAGCATTCATGAGCTACGTGGGGCTGGACGACGAGCATGAGAGCGGCCGGTTAAGTTCGTTGCGGCAGCGGCTGTCCGGCGAGATCAGTATGCAAACGGGGCAGGACCTTCCCATCTACCATGACCGCACCACCGCTCTCTGGTCCCGTAACTGGCGGGACCGAGTCGAAGGGTCGGATGATCCCCGCACGTTCCTCATCTCGATAATCACTCCCCGGTATTTCCAAGATCAAGACTGCCGCGCCGACCTGGAGGCCTTTATTCAACGGGAAAGGCGATTGAAGCGCCAGGACCTGATTTTGCCCATCTATTACGTTCGCTGTCCCCTGCTGGATGACGACGTCCAGTTGGCCAGGGATTCACTGGCCAGGGCAATCATCACCCACCAATACACCGATTGGCGGGAATTCAGGTTCGAGCCCCTAGACTCTCCCGAGTTGGGCAGGGCGCTGGAAAGCCTGGCGGCCCAGATCAGCGAATCGTTGGAACGCAGCCGAGTCACGCCCCGGTCTCCTTTGGACGTGGTGAGCCGGGTTACCGGGATCAATATCCCCCGCCGCCTGCCGATACTTGGCGGCCCTAAAGACCCGGAACCGGAATCAGACGAGCCTGAGGGCCATTCGGAACCCTATCAAGAGGAGCCTGAGGTCGAGGCCGAACCCGCACCTGAGCCTCCCACCCGGGTGGTGGACCCCATGGGACGTCAAGACCACGTCACCATCAGCGAAGCGATCGATCAGGCAAATCCGGGGGACCGGATACTGGTCCGGCCCGGCATCTACGAAGAGGAACTGGTGTTGGATAAGGCGCTGGAGATCGTGGGTGACGGGGACCGGACGGAAGTCGTGGTTCAAGCCAAAAAGGGCAACACCGTGCTTTTCAAGGCCGTCGTGGGCAGGGTTTCGAATCTCACACTTCGCCAATTGGACGGCGGCGACAGATTTTGCGTGAAGATAGTTTCCGGGAAGCTGACCCTGGATGGCTGCGATATATCCGGCCAAAGCCTTTCTTGCGTGGGCATTTGCCAAGGCGCTGAGCCGGAATTGAAGGACAACAAGATCCACGGCAGCAATGAAAGCGGCGTGATAATCTATGACAACGGCCGGGGAATCTTGGAAAACAACGAGATCTTCGGGAACGGGTTATCGGGCGTGGAGATAACCACCGGCGCCGCCCCAACACTCCGCTCCAACCGGATCTTCGAAAACAAAGAGGCCGGTATCTATGTCTATCAGGATGGCCGCGGCACTCTGGAAGACAACGAGATTGTCCTCAACCTGCGGGCCGGGATACGGGTAAGCAATTCGGGAAACCCAACGCTCCGAAACAACCGGACCAGCAAAAACGCCATCGTCCCGTCCAATACCCCGATGAAAGGGGGCGGACGGGTGGAGGCCGACTGACCGGCTGTTGCGTTTTCATCCCGCTCCCGCCGTTGGCCGGCCGTCTCTTAAAGCGGACCCGCCCAAATACCAAGCAATGCGGGGCATATAGCCGCAGCGGCCGGAGAGTCGTCAGATTCATTATTCATACTCCAGTGGGAGCCTAATGTTCGGCCTTTTTAAACGCAACCAAGAGGAAAACCAACGGCAGACCCGGGAAGGCGTCAAGCGCAGCCAGGAACGCTGGTTCGGCCGGATCTTGGGCCTTTTGCAATCTTCCAACTTGGACGATTCCGTTTGGGATGAACTGGAAGAGATACTCATATCCGCCGACGTGGGCGTATCCACCACCCAGAACCTCATTGAAGACCTGCGCAGCCAGGTGGATGGCAAGAAACTGGAGGACCCGAGCCAGGTTTTTGCCAGCCTGAAGGAGTCTTTGACTCGGGACCTGGAGAACCAGGAATCGCCGGACATCTGGTTGGATGACGAAGACCCCCCAACGCCTTATGTAATCCTGGTGGTGGGGGTCAACGGGGTCGGAAAGACCACCAGCATCGCCAAGCTGGCACACCATTTCAAACAGGCGGGCAAGAAAGTCGTCTTGGGGGCGGCCGATACCTTTAGGGCCGCCGCCAGCGAGCAACTGGAGATCCTGGGCCAGCGCGTGGGCGTAGATGTTATCAGCCATCAATCCGGTTCCGACCCCGGCGCGGTGGCCTACGACGCCTATCAGGCCAGTCAAGCCAGGGGGGCCGACGTGCTGATCGTCGACACGGCCGGCCGGCTGCACACCAAGTCCAACCTGATGGAAGAGCTGAAAAAGGTGCAGCGGGTTTTGACCCGGCTGGATCCAACCGCGCCCCACCAGGTGATCCTGACCCTGGACGCCACCACCGGCCACAACGGGCTGGCCCAGGCCAAGGCATTCAAGGACGCCGTTGGCTGCACCGGTATCTTCCTGGCCAAGCTGGACGGAACGGCCCGAGGCGGTATAGCGCTGGCCATCACTCAGGAGCTCCAGGTGCCCATACTGTTCATTGGCACCGGAGAGGGCCTGGACGACATGGCGCCCTTCGACACCAAGGATTTCATCGATTCCCTGCTGGCGCCGGTCTCCTGATCGGCCGGCCCGATCTTCACAAGCTCAATCCGGTGGCCCCCCACCGGGAAAGGATTCCATTCCCGGCATTCCAGGTTAGATAAAACGTGTTCGACGCTTTTGTTTGGCTTTTAGCCGTTGAGCTGCTGGGCCTGCTGGCCTTTCCGCTGACCTTCGTCCTGTTCCACAGGTTGCCCGACCGGGGTTTCACCGTAACCAAGCCACTGGCTTTGATACTGTTTTCCTACGCCCTTTGGATATTGGGGTTGACCCACCTGGTCCCCAACACAATATTTACCATCATGGGGATACTGGCGGTCTGCGCGGTCATCTCCGCCTATGTGCTGGGGCGCCAGGCACAACAGATCGGGGCGTTTTTCAAAAAGGAATGGCGTTTGGTGGCGGCCGGCGAGGCGGTTTTCCTGCTGTTTTTCGTGCTGTGGGCCGTCATAACCTCCGAATCTCCAGCCATATCCCACACGGAAAAACCCATGGATTTCGCGTTTCTCAACGCCATCCTTCAAAGCCGTTTCTTCCCTGTCGAAGACCCTTGGCTGGCCGGACAATCCATCAGTTATTACTATTTCGGACACTTCACCATGGCATTGGTGGCCAAGCTGACCGGCATCTCATCCGCCGTGGCCTACAACCTGGCGATCTCGTTGATCCCGGCTCTGTTGGCCACGGGAGCGATGGGCCTGCTGTATAACCTGGTCCGGATATCCGGCGCGGGCAGGTCGCGCGCCGTGTTTTTCGCCCTGGCCGCGCCGGCGGCGATAATCCTCCTAGGCAACCTGGAAGGCGCCCTGGAGTTCATCCATGTGCGGGGATGGGGGAGTCCCGGGTTCTGGGATTGGGCCGCGATAAAAGGCCTGGAGGGAGGTGCGTCTTCCGGGGTGTTTCCCAACGACACCTGGTGGTGGTGGCGTGCCACCCGCGTGATCGACACGTTGGCCGGCGGACAAAGCCTGGATTACACCATCACCGAGTTCCCATTCTTCAGCTTTTTGCTGGGTGACCTTCACCCTCACGTCCTGGCGCTGCCCTTCGTGGTCCTGGGCCTGTCGTTGTGTCTCAACCTATTTCTGATCCGGGACGCGCCGGGTTTGGGCTGGCTGAGGAAGCATCCATTGGAATCCCTGGCGGTGGCCTTCTTCGTGGGGTCCCTGGCCTTCATCAACACCTGGGACTTTCCCCTGCTTGCCGGGATCCTGGGAGCGGTGATCCTGGCCCGAAGCTATGCCGCCCAGAAGGGGAAACTACCCTTGGCTGCGGCCCGGGCCGCGATCATGTTTGTACCCCTCTTGGTCTTATCCGTGGCCATGTTTCTGCCTTTTTACCTGGGCTTCGGCTCCCAGGCTTCAGGAATACTGCCGTTGCAGGACCACGCCACGCGGCCGGTGCTGTTCTTCCTGGTGATGGGCCTGTTTTCGTTCGTGGGTATCTCCTTCGTGTTGCGCCAGTTGAAGAATCTGGCCCTTACCCGTATGAGCTTTCGGCGAATCTCCCGGGGTTCCGAAAGCACAGACCCCGAAGACGACGCCCCCGCGGCCCTGGCGATCGGGCTATTTGTCCTGGCGCCCCTGGCTTTGTGGATCGCCGCCGTCTGGGTGTGGACGCTGTTCACTGGATGGGGCGGGGGAGGGGCCGGGGCGGCAACGGCGGAGGTAGCGGGCCGGACCGTCTGGGTCCTTCCCGGACTGGTCCTGGTGGCCCTAGCTGGATACAGCGTGATTCGCCTGTCCCGGCTGGACAAAGACCCGGCTTCCGCTTTTCCATTGATCCTATTCGCCGCCGCTTTTTTCCTCATGGCAGGCGCCGAATTATTTTACGTGGCCGATTCATTCGGCGGTTCGTTCCGCCGGATGAACACCGTATTCAAAGTGTACTACCAGGCTTGGTTGCTGCTGGGCCTGGTGTCGGCCTACGGGGTTTATTACCTATTTTCCCGTCCGGCGTCAAATGGCGATTCTCCGTCCAATGGTATTTTGGTTTGGGCCGGCAAGGTGGGCCGCGGCATTTGGACCGGGATCTTGGTCATCCTGGTCCTGGCGTCGCTATACTATCCTGCGGGAGCGGTGCTGGACCGCACCGGCTGGCTGGGGCCGAATCATACGCTGGACGATAACACCCTGGATGGGCTGGCATTTTTAAAAAGCCGCCAAGCTGGGGAATACGCCGCCATCCAATGGCTGCGGGACGACGCCCCATGGGGCAGGGTCGTCGAGGCGGTGGGCAACGACTACTCGGACTACGGCCGTATCTCCGCCAGCACGGGCCTGCCCACCATTCTGGGCTGGAAGGGCCACGAGCTCCAGTGGAGGGGCTCGTCACGGCTTTTCGATGGCCGGGAACAGGACGTGGCAAAAATCTACCAGAGTACCGACGAGGAAGAGGTCCGGGAAATTCTGGCGAGATATCAGGTACGTTACATCTATCTGGGAAACCGGGAGAGATCAAGTTACGGAGTGGATACATTGGCAAGGTTCGACGACCTATTAAGAACCGCCTTCACCGCCGAGGGCGTAATAATATACGAGACCCGGCCATGACTCTTCCGGAATTTCGAAAGGCAACGAAATCTCAGAATCTAGGACTATGACCGATCAGCACTCAAGCCGATATCAACCTTTCGCCTCCGCCCCAGGCGGCCAGCACTAGGGGAATCAAATCCCTGCCGGGCTTTTTCCCCAGGCTGGCCAGCCGCGTTCATCTGGGATGGACCGAGGCGGGATTCCTGGCATTGGTCTTGGGAGCGCTGGGGCTGCGGCTCTGGGAGTTGGATGGCCGGGCGATGCACTACGACGAGGCCATCCACCTGCAGGCGGCCTGGCGATTGGCCCAGGGCCACGAGTATCTGCATTCGGCCTGGATGCACGGGCCTTTTCAGATAGAATTCACCGCGCTCATCTTCTGGATGTTCGGCGACACCGACTTCACTGCCCGTGTGGGTTACGCCATATTCGGCGCGGCCCTGGTGGGGCTGCCCTACTTCCTGAAAGACCACATTGGACGCACCGGGGCGCTTTTCACCGGAATTTTGCTCGCCCTGTCTCCATCTCTGCTTTACTTCAGCCGGTTCGGCCGCAACGACATCATCATGGCATTTTGGGCGGCGTCGCTTTTGGTGCTGATGTGGCGTTATTTCCATGGGGGCCGCAACCGGTATTTGTTCATGGCGTCGGCCGTACTGGCATTCATGTTCGCCACCAAGGAGACCGCCTACCTCATAATTCTGATCTTTGGGGGGATCGCGTTTTTGCTGGCCTTGCCGGACCTGGCGCCCCTCGTCCTCAAGCGAGTCCGCCTCTCCCAACTGACGGGGCCGGCAGGATTTTTGCTTTTGCTGGTGACCCTGACCCTTCCCCAATGGA
>JADFPM010000063.1 GCA_022562335.1 Chloroflexota bacterium | reverse complement strand
CTTGAAGCAGTAAGCCTCCATAATCTGACCCCCCTCCAAATTTGGATACTTTATGCCTTTAAGGCATCCGAAATGCATTCTGGGGTTGGTTGAAACGCCTTCAAACGCTGGCGGAACAACCGCAGCTTGATCCTACCGGATCGCCGTGTCCACACACACCAAAGGCGTGTTTAGAACCGAGTATCCCCAGCTTGACATAAACGTCTCAAATATACAGGCACTACGATTATTGTCAAGGCGCCAAGGGAGCCGATTACTGATTGGGGCGCACCCAAATATAAGCGCATGCCGCAATACCTACTTACCTTTGATATTCTAGTGTGTATGTTATCTAACCAGCCCCAACAAGATGGGCAGGCGCCAACCTTGGGCAGGCCCAGGCCCCATGTTTGCGTCCAAAATCTTGGGTTAGGAACGGAGATGGCGTTTGAATGGGATCAAGCCCCGCGGGTTAAATCGAAGGTATCGGCGGAGCGTAGGGAGACGGCGACTCCAAGTGGAACACTTTGACCGGTTTCCAAGCTGAGGCAGCCCGGTCGAAGCGCACCACGGCTAAAAACCGGCCGTCGGTGCTATAAGCGCGAAATTCTTCGAGGTAACCGGCGTCCAGCAATGGGGCCCGTAATGGGACCGGCTGCCCGTTGTTAAGAATTTTTTCCGCCGCTGGGTCCATGGTGGTGCTCTTTAGGCCCCTTAAGATCCAGTCCGCCGGAAAAAGAAACCGGTCTAATCCTCCCGGATCGGCGGCCGCTTCTTCCAAGGTTTCAAGGGTGACCGCGGCGGCCGCCTCAAATCCGCCGCAATAAGACCGCTCCAAGGACGAAACGTGGCCGCCGCATCCTAAAACCTCCCCCATGTCGTGGGCCAGGGATCGCATGTAAACCCCAGGGCCGCTTTCAATCTCCATCACGACTTTGGGCAGCGACCATTCGACAATATTGATAGAGAATATTTCCACCGGCCGGGCTTCCCTTGCCACTTCTATCCCGGCTCGAGCCAGTTTGTAAAGCCGCTGGCCATTCACCTTGACCGCGCTGTACATGGGCGGCGTTTGTTGGATGGAGCCCACGAAGGTCTGGGCCACCCTCTCCACCATCTCCCGGGTCAGGTCCGTGACATCGCCGGATTTGACGACTTCACCCTCGGCGTCGTAGGTGTCGGTGGTAACGCCCATCTCCACTTCCATGGTGTAACGCTTCCGGCCGCCCACTACATATTCCATGAGGCGGGTGGCTTGGCCGAAACAAATTGGCAAGACTCCCCGGGCCATGGGGTCGATGGTGCCTCCGTGCCCCACTTTTTGGCGCGGGCCGGCCAGGCGTTTGACCCGGCGGACGGCTTCCATGGAGGTTATCCCCGCAGGTTTGTAGAGATTGAGAAATCCGTTGATGGAGGAGGATGTGGGGTTGTCGGTTTTAGCCACGTGTGATCCGTTCCCATATCTCAGGGTCCCGTTGGCTTGTTGTCAAAGAACGCCCGATTACAGGCTAGGTTGAGGATTCGGTTCCGCCGCCTGTATGGATTTGGTCCATGATTTGGTACAAATGATCGGCCTCATCCAGGGTATTGTCCATGGCAAAGCTCAAGAAAGGCACGTATCTCATGGCCAGCCGGTCACGCAGCTCTCGGCGAAGGTACGTCGCGGCCGATTGGATCCCCTCCAGCGCACTCTGCTTGGCGGTCGAATCGCCCATAACGCTTAGAAATACCCTGGCATTGCGCAGGTCGTTGGTGGTCTTGACCTGGGTGATGGTTATCAAGCCATCGAGCCGGGGGTCCTTGACCTGGCGGGCTAGCAACAGGCTGATTTCCTGACGTAAGAGTTCGTTGATGCGGTCGGCGCGTCGAGGCATGGCTGGCTCCGATGGTGGGGGTCGGGGTCTGGCGTGTTCAGGCGGTGAAACCGGTGGAGGCGGTCTCTAACGCCTGCCCCGTTCCTGCCGGTGGGCTTCCAAGATATCACCTTGTTCGAATTCGTTAAATCCCTGAACCGTGACGCCACAGTCCGACCCGGCGGTCATCTCCGTGACTTCTTCCCGGAAATGGCGAAGGGTGGCGATGGTTGATTCGAAGATCATCTTGCCATCGCGCATGATCCGGACGTCGGCTCCGCGGTTGATGTGGCCATCGGTGACCCTGCAACCGGCTATCTGCACCCCGCGGCGCGAAGGGAATATCTCGCGAATCTCCGCTTGACCCACCACCACGTCGGTAAAGACCGGTTCCAGCATTCCGTGGAGGGCCAGCTCTATGTCATCGGTCAGTTGGTAAATGATGTTGTAATGGCGGATCTCCACGCCCATGCGGTTGGCAAGGCGCTCGGCGCTGGGTTCGGCGCTGACTGTAAAACCGATGACTATTGCATCGGAGGCGCTTGCCAGCATGACGTCCGATTCAGTTATCGCGCCGGGCCCGGAGTGCAACACCCGGACCTTGATAGATTCCTCGGAGAGGGTCTCCACGGCGCCACGCACGGCCTCCACGCTACCCTGGACATCGGCTTTCAACACCAGGTTTAGCTCTTTGAAGGTGCCCGAAGACTTGTGCACCACCTCTTCCAGGGTTAACGCTCTGGACTGGACCCCCTGCGAAGAGGCGGATTTCTGTCGTTCTTCTGCTTGCGTGCGGGCGGTCCTTTCGTTGGGAACCACCACCAGCCGGTCTCCAGCCTCGGGTGTGGCGTTGAATCCAAGCACCTCGGCCGGTGTCCCCGGCGGAACCTCTGCGATGGTCTGCCCCTGTTCGTTGGTGATGGCCCTCACCCGGCCCCAGGTGCTGCCGGCCGATACGTGGTCACCCACCTTCAAAGTGCCGTCGTGCACCAGAAGGGTGGCGGTTGGACCGCGCTTGCGGTCCAATTTGGCTTCAATAATGGTGCCGGAGGCGGGATTATTGGGATTGGCCTTCAATTCGGCCAACTCGGCCACCAACAGGATGTTCTCCAGCAGACCATCTATCCCATCGCCGGTCTTGGCAGAGACTTCGCTGGAGATCACGTCTCCGCCCCAGTCCTCTACCAACAGGTCTTGCTCGCTCAACTGCCGTTTGACCCGCTCCGGGTCGGCTCCAGGCAAGTCCATCTTGTTGATGGCCACGATGATGGGGACGTTGGCGGCTTTGGCGTGGTTCAATGCCTCCAAAGTCTGGGGCATCATGCCGTCGTCGGCGGCCACCACCAGCACGGCAATGTCAGTGACCCTGGCGCCCCGGGCTCTGATCGCCGTGAACGCGGCGTGGCCGGGGGTGTCGAGGAATGTTATGGACTGGCCCTTGAATTCCGCCTGGTAGGCGCCTATGTGCTGGGTGATCCCGCCAACCTCTTGCTCGGCCACCTGGGTGCGCCGAATCGTGTCCAACAGAGCGGTTTTACCGTGGTCTACGTGACCCAGAATGGTAACCACTGGAGGGCGGGGCACCAGGCCGGCATCTTCCTGGGGTTCGGCGGTTGCCGCCTTAGCGGCCGAGGTTTCCGATTCCGGTTCGGCCATGGTGGTGTGAATGCCGAATGCGGTGGTCACCAATGTGGCCATCTGATAGTCGATGATCTGGTTCATGGAGGCCATGATGCCATTCCGCATCAACTGCTTGATGACATCGATGGGGTTCTGGCCGGTAAGCTCGGAAAGCCGCTGGACGGTCAACGTTTCCGGAATCACCAGAACGCGGGTTTGGGTGCGGCGCGGCGTTCTGGTTTTTCTCGCTGGCTGTTCGGCGGCGCCGGCGGCACCCGCCACGCCCGGTTTTGCATCGGAAGTCATTTATCAGCTCTCCCTGGAAAGTGCGGTACCAATGGCTTGAAATTCAGAATACAATCGGTCTAGGTCTGCGGGGTTCGGGTCCAGGTTCAATCTACGGAAAATGTTTCCCTTTTCCGTTCCCTTCTTCCAGCACATGGGATGGTGGCAAAGGTAAGCCCCTCGGCCGGGGGTCTTGCCGGTGGTGTCTAACAGGAGGCCGCCTTGGGGGGTCCGGACCACACGCACCAACTCTCTTTTCGGTCGTTTTTGTCCACAACCGACGCAGGTGCGTTCTGGTATGTGTCTTAGTTTGGCCACCGCTTCCCCAGGGCCGGAAATCGGCCGGTAAGGTTCTATCTTTCGAGGGTTTACCTTCCGCCGCGGGAGCCTCCCCGGGCGCCTCCGCCGCGCCGGCCTCTCCGGCCGGTTCGACCGCCTCGGACGTCATCGATGAGGTCTTCGGCAAACCTGATCTTGCCCGCGTCCGGGGCCAGCGCCGACAGGTCGGGCAATTCGGGCAATTCGGGCAACTCGGGCAGGGAATCTTCCTCTTCCTCCTCGTCGTCCAGAGGCCCAACGTCTTCCAAGGTGAACGACTGGAGCTCTTCCACGCTGAGGCCTGCGGAGTCTTCTCCGGTGGCCTCGGCCGCTGTTGCCTCTTCCTCCTCGCGGATCAGGGCTTCCAACAGTTGGTCTTCGTCCAGGGCCTCGGTCACTTCGGCGGCGGGCGCTGGTGTTTCCTCGGCCTGTACCTCAGCCGCCACCTCAGGTTCTGCCACGGTCTGGGCCGTGGCATCTTCAACGGCGGGCTCGATTTCCGTGGCCAATGTGGCGGCCGGAGTCTCCGCCTCGACGCCGGTTTCTTCTGTGAGCACGGCTACGGCTTCTTCTTTTTGGGCCGTTGCCCGTTGGCGCAGCCGTTCTTCCCGAATCTGCTCCCATTCGGTCATGCCCTTGATGTCCAGCCGGTAACCGGTGAGGCGGGCGGCCAGCCGGGCGTTTTGGCCCTCCTTACCTATGGCCAGGGAAAGTTGCCGGTCGGGCACCACCACGATAGCGGTCTGGTTATCGTCGGCGAATTCCACCTCTACGACTTCCGACGGGCTGAGTGCCTTGGCGATGAATACCTTGGGGTCCTTGTCCCATGCCACCACATCGATCTTTTCGCCTTGAAGCTCGTTGACGATGCTTTGGATCCGGTTTCCGCGCACCCCGATGCACGAGCCCACAGGATCTATGCCCTGTTGGGTGGCGTTGACCGCGACTTTGCTGCGGAAGCCGGCGTCCCTGGCGATGGCCTTGATCTCCACCACGCCGTTATAGACTTCCGGCACCTCGATCTCAAACAGACGCTTGAGCATGTTTCGGTGGCTGCGGGAGACGAGTATCTCCGGCCCCTTGGGGGAATTGCGCACGCTTATGACGTAAACCTTGGTGCGCTGGCCCTTGCGGTACCTTTCGGTGGGCACCTGTTCTTCGAACGGCAGGATGGCCTGGGCCCTTCCCAATTCCACCATTATGGCCCTGCCGTTTTCCGGCTGGTCTATCACGCCGGATACGATGTCGCCCTCGTGCTGCAGGAACTCTTGGTAAAGAAGCTCGCGTTCCGCTTCCCGCAACCGTTGCAGAACTACTTGCTTAGCGGTCTGGGCGGCAATACGGCTGGCGTTGTGGGGCAGCGGCTCCGCCGACGCCACTTCATCGCCCAAAGACGCGGTTTTCTTGATGGCCTGCGCGTCGGCGACGGTTATCTCCCGCTCGGGGTCTTCAACCTCTTCCACCACCAACTTTAGGGCGTAGACGTTCACATCCCCGGTGTTGGGGTTGAGCTTCACCGAAATATTCTGACCCGAAGCCGGATTGTCTTTCTTAAACGCGGACGCAAGGGCCACTTCAATGGCCTGCAGCACCTGCTCCCTGGGGAGATGGCGCTCTGCCGCGAGCTGGGTCAACGCTATCAAAAAGTCACTTTTCATTGCGATGCACCCTTCGGCCAAGCCCGTTCCAGCCTGGCCTTGTTTCTTTACAGCAAGAAAGCGGGTGGAACCCGCTTTCAAATGAGAGGGACTATTTGACGCCAGTATAGCATCGCGGCTGGGCGGTTTCAAGTGTTCACGCCTAGTTCCAGGCATGGGCCCGCGTTGGCTGGGGTGGCGGGGGAGAAAGAGATGGGGAGGGAGAAACCGGGTTGGGGGGAACCGGGGAGCGGAAGGGGGTTGACTCTTGGGTGACGTCAAATGGCCGCCACCACCAAATGTGAACGGCCAAATCGCTACGGCCAGGTCTTTACCACCAAATCTTCCCCTTGGACTCCTTGGCCAGCTCTTCGTAGTCCTTGGTCCAAAGGCTGGTGCTGAGGTATTTCCACCCCCCGTCGGCCAAGAGGCAGACGATGTTGCCTTCTTCCATTCTTTCCGCCTGGCGCAAGGCAGCGTACACCACCGAACCCGAGGAGATGCCGGCGAATATACCTTCTTGGAGCAGCAATTCCTTGGTGGTCCGGAAGGCATCCAGACTGCTGACCAGCATCCTGGAATCCAGCATGCTCAGGTCCAGGATGGGTGGTATGAATCCTTGGTCCAGGTCCCGCAGTCCGGAGATGAAATCATCGGGCTCCGGCGCCACCGCCACGATCTTGATTGCCGGATTGTGCTCTTTCAATCGACGCCCTACGCCCATCAGGGTTCCACCGGTGCCCAGGCCGGCCACGAACATGGTGGTGTCGGGCAGGGTTTCAACGATCTCTTGTCCGGTGGTTTCGTAGTGGGCCCCGGGATTGCCTTCGTTGCCGTATTGGTAGGGCATGAAGTAGTCATCGGGGTGCTTTTCGACCATTTCCTGGGCCACCACGATGGCGCCATTGGTGCCCAATGTCCCGTCGGAATTGAAGATTTCGGCGCCGTAGGCCTGCAGCAACTGGGCCCGCTCTACGCTGACGTTTTCCGGCATCACCACGGCCACTTTGTAGCCCTTTAACCTTCCCACCATGGCCAATGAGATTCCGGTGTTCCCGCTGGTAGGCTCCAGGATGGTCCGGTTGGCGCTGATTTCCCCGTCGCGTTCAGCCTGGTCGATCATTTTCAGCGCGATGCGGTCTTTCACGCTGCCGGTGGGGTTCTGACCTTCCAACTTGGCGAAGATGCGCACGCCCGGCTTGGGGCTCATGCGCTGTAGTTCCACCATGGGGGTGTTGCCGATGGCCGCCAGGATTCCTTTATAAGCCAGCCTTGTCACCATGATTCAGTGTATATACTCACCAAAGGTTGACGCGTCCCCGGGGGACGCGAGTCCAAGTAATTTTCAAATATCCGATCCATTCCGGAATCTTCGGCCTTACGGCTTCGATGCCGGTGACGGCGTAAAGGCCTGCGGCCAGCCCGGTCCCAACCTCTCGTTAAGAGTGTCCGCTGGGGGACGGGGCGTCCGCAGGGAACGGTGCACCCACCAGAGCCGGTGCTAGTCTGAACCTACCCCGGCTGCCTGGGGCTCCGCCAATCCGCAGAATATCTCGTAATCGATGAGCTCGGTCACCGTGGGGTTGTCGCCGCACAACGGGCACGCCGGGTTTCTCTTGAGTTTCACCTCACGGAAATTCATGCTCAACGCGTCGATGAGCAGCAGCCGGGAGCTCAGGCTCTCGCCGATGCCCAAAATCAACTTCAGCGCCTCGGTGGCCTGGATACTGCCCACCAAACCGGTGAGGGCTCCCAAAACGCCGGCTTCGGCGCAATTTGGGACCATTCCAGGAGGGGGTGGCGATGGGAACAGGCACCGGTAGCAACCTTGGCCTGGGATAAAGACGGTGGCCTGACCGTCGAAGATCAAAATACTGCCGTCCACCAGGGGTATGCCCGCAAGATAGGCGGCGTCATTGACCAGGTAACGGGTGGCGAAGTTGTCCGCCCCGTTTATCACCAGGTCGTATTGGCTGAGGATGCCCATGGCGTTGCTCGACTCAAGCCTTTCGCTGTGCATCACCACGTTGACGTCGGGGTTGTAGGCGTTGATATTGTCTCTGGCGGATTCCAGCTTCGGCCGGCCGATGTCGGCGGTGTGGTGCAAGATCTGGCGCTGCAGGTTGGAGATCTCCACAACATCGAAGTCCACGATGCCGATGGTGCCCACTCCTGCCAGGGCCAGGTAGATGGCAGACGGAGAACCCAGGCCGCCGGCGCCCACGATAAGGGCCTTGGCCCCCATCAATTTCCGCTGGCCATTGCTGCCCACGTCTCCCATGATGATGTGGCGGCTATACCGTTTGACTTGCTCTGGTGTTAATTTGATGGGTTGCTCGGCCATGTTAACTGTTCCTCCTAAGTCACCCTTTGGCGATACCTTGGTCGCATCAAAAACATCGGGAACCGCCGGCCTTGGATCATCGGCCATCGCGGTTCATGCTGACTGATCAAAATCCCATAAAAAAACCCGCGCTTCCCGCAAGGGATTCCCCCGGACGGGCGCAGGCTTGGTTCCTAGTGTGTTAGCCCGCTCCCTATGTGGGGAGACAGGTACACGCGCAGGTTGGCTGGAATCTGATGAACGACATTAGTATTTCGAGTCTAGTCCCGGCATAGGAAGTTGTCAACCGTAATGGGGTATGGCTGAGGGCCATTATACCGCCGTGCCTTTAAAGCCAACACCGGGACGCCGGTTTTCGACCTTGCATTCAGTGATTTGCGGAACATGCTGAAATGAAAATTTCGCGGCGAGGGTGTCTTCATCCGTGGTATCCTGGCGCGGGGTAAATCCGGCGCCGCTCCAGGCGCAGGATCACCGTGTTTGCGAATCACAGATAAGATCTATACCGGTAAAGAGGCAAAATGGCGCTTCAAAACCAATCCCCGGACGCATGGATTCCCGATCGATGGGACCATGAAGCCGATGTGGTGATCGTCGGCTTCGGCGCGGCCGGCGCGGCGGCGGCGATCACTGCTCAGGATGCGATGGTCTCCGTTCTGATGTTGGAAAAAGCCCCCGAAGGACAGGAAGGGGGCAACACCCGGGTGGCCGGACAGGGGTACCTCAACGCCGCGCCCGTCGATGACGCCATCGCCTACTTCAAAGCCATGGCCGGGCCTTACACTGTTCCTGATGAGATGATCCGGGTATGGGCCGAAGAGGGCGCCAAAAACAATGACTGGGTTAGGAGCATCGGGGGCGACCCTCAAGAGCACCAGCATCAACCGGTGGGCATCGAATTTCCCGATCTGCCGGGCGCCAATAGCGTTCACAAGTACCACCATGGTGACACGGTGGGGTACTCGGGGACCTGGAAATTGTTTGAACGGGTGGTCAAAGAGAGAGATATCCCGGTCTTGTACGAAACCCCGGGAAAGCAGCTGATCCAAAACCCGCTCACCAGGGAAATACTGGGGGTCAAAGCGGAGCAGAACGGCAAGCCCGTTTACGTGAAAGCCAAACGGGCGGTGATCTTGACCTGCGGAGGATTCGAGAACAACCAAGAAATGATCCGGAATTACCTGCCGGGGATACCCTATTGCTACACTACCGGCACGCCGTACAACGAAGGAGACGGGGTCCGGATGGGGATGGAAGTGGGGGCAGACCTGTGGCATATGAACAACTTTGCCGGCCCTTCAATGGGCTTGAAGGTCCCCGAATACCGGACCACGTTTTCCATGATCGCCCTGCATTTCTCCAAGGAGATGCCCGGCGGGATGATAGTGGTCGGGCCCGAAGGGGAACGGTTTGGCGATGAGAAATACAAGACCTCCCATGGAAAGATAAAGGTCTCCGGCCGTTGGGGACCGATGTCCGTGCCCTGTCCCATGTTCATGATCGTGGACCACACCCTGTTCTCCTCGGGTCCCATCTACGACAAGGAACCCAGCCACGCCTGGAATCCGATTGTCGATAGGTACGATTGGAGCGACGATAACCGGGCGGAACTGTCCAGAGGCTGGATCAAGACGGCGGACACCATTCCGGAACTGGCCCGGATCATAGGCGTGGACGCCACCAACCTGGAAGGAAGCGTCGAGCGCTGGAACGGTCACTGCCAGGGGGAGGAGGACCGGGACTTTGGCCGGACCAAGATGCTGGCGCCTTTGAGCCAACCCCCATTCTATGCCGTTGAGCTATCTCCCTCGATGCTCAACACCCAAGGCGGCCCCAGGCGGAACGAAAAGGCCCAGGTCGTTCGCCCCGACGGAACGCCTCTGCCCAGGCTGTACAGCGCTGGGGAACTGGGTTCCATGTTTAGCTATCTATACCAGGGGACCGGCAACATAGGGGAATGCCTGTCATTCGGCCGGATCTCCGGCCGTAATGCCGCCGCAGAGAAGCCCTGGGCCTAGGACCCATACACCGGCTTTCTGGGGCAGGGGAAAGCGGCGGTCAGCAAAGGGCATTGGCCTGCTGGCGCCCGGACGAATCGGAATGCGGTTAAGCCGGTGGCTGATAAAAGGGGAAGAGGAAGGGGATTTAGACCCGTGACCCGGCCAGGTACTTCTGGCGCAGGGAAAGGTCGGCCAGAGTGATGTTGCTCAATACTTCCTGGACGGCGTCCTCCACGGACTTCCAAACTTCCTGTTGAGCGCACGATTCGGACAATGCGCAGTCTTGCGGATTGATGAAGCAATCCAACGGGGATGTATTTCCATCCAGGGTGCGCATGACCATGGCCAAGTTTATCTCTGAAGGCGGCATGGCCAATTTGTGCCCGCCCTGGGGCCCCCGGCGGCTGATGACGAAGCCGAATTTATTTAGGGTGGTCATCAACTGGTCTAGGTAGGCTTCCGGTATGCCTTGCCTGTAGGCGATGTCAGCAGTCCGGACCTGGCCCTCGCCGTAGACGGCGGCCAACTCCATCAGCGCTCGAACCCCATAGTCCACTTTCATCGGGATTCTCATGACCACCTCCACCGGACTCCAACAAGCGGAGTTCAACCCGCAGGCTTTGCCCTAGAGATTATAGCATTGGGCCGCGGCCTTTTCCAACATTGTCTATTGACTTATCAGACAACTGCTGGACTGGACGGGAAAACGGCCGTTACACGTTGTCGCCCCTGGGCGCCCAAGGGCCTGGGTCAAGAGCCTGGGTCATGAGCCTGGTTGAAGCAACATGAAAGTGCCCAGGCCCCGGGCGATAAGGGCCTGGTCTTCGCCGGTGACTTCCATCTCGCCGACCACGATCCTGCGGCCCTGGCTTAGTATTCTGGCGGTGGCGGTCAGTTTTCCATCTTTGGCGGGGGAAATGAAATTCATCTTGAGTTCTATGGTCACGGTTGGTTGACCCGGCTGAGACACAGAGTGGACCGCACGGGCGAAAGCGAAGTCGGCCAGGGCTACGATGATGCCGCCTTGCACATAACCAGCGGTCTGGCGGTGCATCTCTTGGATCTCCATGAAGGCGCTGCCCACGCCGTCTTGGGAGATGCCGGGATAGATATCAAGAAGTTTGGCGAAAGGCGACCGGGGAGC
>JADFPM010000313.1 GCA_022562335.1 Chloroflexota bacterium | reverse complement strand
TGTTTTGCTTTGACCGGCACGGGGAGCAATGCTAAAATCGCATTAGCAGCAGCCTGACCTGTGGCAGTGGGGTAAGTGAGAGAGGGTTCAACGACAGGAGGAAAGCTATATGTCTGGTCACTCTAAATGGTCCACCATAAAGCATCAAAAGGGCGCGGCCGACGCCAAACGGGGAGTCCTTTTCACCAAACTGAGCCGGGATTTAACGCTGGCGGTCAAGAGCGGCGGCGCTGACCCAGACATGAATTTTAGATTGCGTCTGGTCCTCGACAAGGCCAGGGCAGGCAATATGCCCTCGGACAGTATCTCCAGGGCCGTCAAACGGGGCGCCGGCGGGGGGGCTGGAGGTGAAGACCTCGAGGAGATGACCTACGAAGGATACGGGCCCGGCGGCGGCGCCATCTTGTTGCAGGCGGTGGTCACCAACCGGAACCGGGCGGCGGCCGAGATACGCTCAACCTTTGCCAAGGGAGGCGGGACCCTGGGCGAGAGTGGTTGTGTCGCATGGAACTTTGAGACCAAGGGAGTGATAACCCTGGAAGTGCCCAATGAACCAAGGGGCGAAGAGCTGGGCTTGATCGCCATTGATGCCGGCGCTGAAGACATCGACATCGACGAAGGTGTTCTGGAGATACACACTCCGCCGGACAAGCTTCAAGATGTCCGCCAGGCTTTGGCGGATGAGAATGTGAACCTGGACTCTGCTCAGATATCCATGGTGCCCAAGACCACCGTTCTTTTGGATTCCCACGCAGCCGAACAGACCCTCAAACTTTTGGATCATCTGGAAGATTTGGAAGATGTCCAAAAGGCTTATACCAACGCAGATTTCCCGCCCGAGGCCCTGGAGAAGTATCAGTCCGAATCTTGATCTCTTTGCCGGTTGGGCGGGCGCGTGCCGTGGTTGTTGGCCAATGGCCGCGCGGATTGGCAGGCCCACGGCGGCCGGGCGTCGGGCCTAGGCTCTCCGTTTCTCCCGCGGTGTCCCTGACAGGCTCTCAAATATAGGTGTGGTGTAGTCATGCGGGTATTGGGATTTGATCCTGGAACCATCCGGATGGGGTACGGAGTGGTTGATTTCGACCGGCGCCCCCAAGCCGACGACTACGGGGTCGTGGCCCTTCCCAAAACCATGCCTATCGAACAGCGCCTCTACCAGATGTATACCCACGTCCTCAATATGATCAGTATTTTCCAGCCCGACGTCATCGCCGTCGAGGAGCCCTTTGTAGGCAAGGGCGAAAGGCGGTTTGCCGGCGCCGCCCTGGCGGTGGGCCAGGCCCAGGCCGTGGTGCTCATCGGCGCCGCCGGCCAGGGCGTGCCACTTTTCCGCTACAGCCCGGCGTTGGTTAAAAGCTCTGTGGCCGATTACGGCGCGGCCACCAAGGAGCAAATGCAGCGCAGCGTAACCGTCACCCTGGGCCTGAAAGAGACTCCCGAGTCCGACGCCGCCGACGCCCTGTCGGTCTGCCTGTGTCATCTCAGCCAGTGCCAGGCGAGTTCGGCCCTTGACCGGGAGATACTGCCGGGGTCGGAGAGATAGCGGGTGATAGTTCGTGTCCAGGGCAAATTGGAAGCCGTTGGCCCCGATTGGGTATACATCAACCTGGGCGGGGTGACGCTCCAGGTCTTTGTTCCTACTTCCTCGATCAGTGACCTGGGTCCCCAAGGCGGTCAGGTCAGCTTATTCACCCATATGCGGATTCGTGACGAGCAGCCCATCATGTACGGCTTTCCCTCGGCAGCGTCCATGGAGCTATTCCTTCTGCTGACAGGGGTCTCTGGGGTCGGACCCCGTATCGGTCTGGCATTGCTATCGACCCTGGGAGCGCCGGGGCTGCGCCAGGCCATCGCCACGGCCGACGTGGCGGCGCTGAATGCCGCGCCGGGCGTGGGCCAGCGCACCGCCAGCCGCATCATCCTCGACCTCAAAGGCAAAGTGGAATTTGACGAGGCGGAGCCATTGGCCGCCTCCGGTGGCGAGGAGGCGGAGGTCATCGCAGCGTTGACGGCCCTGGGTTACTCGGCCACCGAGGTCAGAAGGGCCCTGACCGCGGTTGACCGCACCGAAGATGCAACCCTTGAAGACCTGATCAGGCTGACCTTGCAGCGGCTTAGCGCCGGGGGCGGCTGAAAGCCGGGCCGATTCCAGCGCCGAGTGGGAAGGCTGGTATAATTCGTGGTGTAGATTGTGTCGGATAGATTCGAGGCAAGGCTTCGAGGCAAGGCTTCGGGGCAAGCCTTTTGATCGAATGAAGGCGCTGGGGCAACCGGAAAAGGAAAAGTATAGGGACATTTAGCCATCCCATAACTTTGATATCTCCGGTCAGCGATCGGACTGAAACCCTCGACGCGTTGGTGGATACCGGTGCGACATTCTCGTCGGCCCCGGCCACCATGCTTGA
>JADFPM010000062.1 GCA_022562335.1 Chloroflexota bacterium | reverse complement strand
CCATCCCAATGGCACTGGTAGACAAACCCCTAACTTGGTCGGACTGTGCAGCGGAGTTCATATTCACCACGGGAGAACAGGAGTTCTTCGCCTCTCGTGGCTACACCAATGAGCCGAAACGGTGCACAGAATGCCGTGGGGCTCGGCGGAACCAGCCGCGCGGCGACGGATTTTCGCAGCGGGAGATGCACCCCGCGGTTTGCGCTCAGTGCGGTGTAGACACCATGGTTCCCTTCCGCCCCCGAGGCGACAGGCCCGTGTACTGCAGCGACTGCTTCAGCGCAATGCGACGTTAGGAACGCAACTATAAAAGGAGCCGCATCTACTGCGGCTCCTTTTTCTTTCCCCGGCCCCTCTTCCCGCCCTTACGGGACGCTCCGCGGCTCTCCCACACTCGATTTAAGGCTGAGAGCCGAATAATCTCCTGCCGCTTCATTTACCCACCGGCACGGGTATCCCTGGAATCTTGAATTCGATGCTGCCCAGGGCGTTGCGCGTGGTGAAAAACATGGTTTTCCAATCGGCGCCGCCCAGGCCAGCCTAACAGCGCAATGCCGTCAATATCCACTGGGCGTAAACAGGCCTGATCCATAACCGATGCACATGGCTCTTCCCTCGCCAGTCGATCACCGGTCGATTTACCATCGCGAAACGCAATATTAACTTGACAACATGATTAGGTTTTGTGATACTAATCCTGTGGCTCATTGGGCGTGAAAGACCCGATCGCGTAGCCGATTTCTCCTCGAAGCCGCCGATCCCAGCAGGCAAAAATCGCCGTCTAAAACAGGGTCATCCCGGCGGATCAAATCAAGGGAGATCAATTCAAGGAGGAAGAATATGAGACGTAAATACATCGCGGTTATACCGGGTATCTTGGCGATGGTGTTATTGCTGGCCCTCGCCTGTACCACCCAGGACACTCCTGCGGAACTGCCGGACCATGAGCATGCGGACCAAGTGACCGCGCCGTCCGACCAGCAAAGCCGGTTGGACATCATCAAAGCCAGGGGAAAGTTGATTTGCGCCGGGCGCACCGACCTGGCGGGTTTCGGCTATTTGGATGATACCGGAGTCAACCAGGGCTTTGACATAGACCTGTGCCGGGCCGTGGCAGCCGCCATATTTGGCGACGCTTCAGCGCTTGAGATCATCCCTATCAGCGCTTCGGAGCGGGGTCCGACGATCCAGGCCGGTGAAGTGGATATGCTCTCGCGCAATGTCACCTGGACATCCACGAGGGATGCCCAATGGGGCAACTACACCAACGTCATGTTTTATGACGGGCAGGGCTTTATGACCCGGCAGGACACCGGGTTCACCAGCGCGCTGGATTTGAACGGAGCCACGGTCTGCGTCACCAGCGGCACCACCACCGAGCTGAACCTGGCCGACTTCTTCCGCCAGAACGGAATGGAACTTGAGACGGTGATTTTCGAGGATACCGCATCCGTTTACGGCGCGTATGAGCAGGGCCGGTGCGATGCCACCACCAGCGATAAGTCCCAGTTGGCCGCCATCAGGAGCGGTTTTGATGACCCGGATGCCCACGTCATCCTTCCCGAGACCATCTCCAAGGAGCCGTTGACCCCGGTGGTTGCCCACGGAGATGACCAGTGGTTCGACCTAGTTAAAACCGTGCTCTACGTGTTGATCAATGCCGAGGAACTGGGTGTGACCCAGGCCGATGTCGAGGCCCAGGCCTCCAGCGACAACATCGTCATTCGACGCATGCTGGGCGCGGAAGGCGAGTTCGGCCAGTCCGATCTGGGCTTGGACGCGGATTTCGCGGTGGACGTGATCAAGGCGGTGGGAAATTACGGCGAGATCTATGACCGTTACATGGGTCCCGATGGGGTTGCCTTCACCCTGCCCAGGGCCCTCAACGAACTGTGGAGCGACGGAGGGCTGATTTACGCCCCGCCCCTGCGTTAAACTAAACAAGCATTCAATACGGGCACAGGCGCTCTAAAACCGCCTGTGCCCGTCTTATCATCGCCCCACGAGAGTCGTACGCCCCATGCGCTGGCTCACTTATCGCGGTATTCCCCTCTGGCGTGACGTCAGAGTTCTGCGGGCGGTCGCCCAGATGATCTCTGCCGTTCTGGTGGTTACTGCCGTCGTCTTTTTTATCGGCAACATTCTCAGCGCGGCCGATAAACGGGGTCTGTCGATGGGGTTTGACTTTCTCGGCGAGGAAGCCGGGTTCCCCATCGGGGAGTCGGTGCTGGAATATCATGAGTCCGACTCTTTCAGGTACGCTTTCCTGGCCGGGATCATGAACACCCTGAAAGTGGCGTTGCTGGGCATCGTCCTGGCTACAGCCGTGGGTATCGTGGTGGGATTAGCCCGGCTATCCAGCAACTGGCTGGCCGCCAAGATCGCTGGCGCCTACATCGAGATCTTCCGCAACATTCCCCTGCTGGTCCAACTATTCTTCTGGTATTTCGGCGTATTTCTGCTTTTGCCCCGGGTGGCCGAAAGCATCCGTTGGCCCGGGTCGATCTATCTGAACAATCGCGGATTATTTTTCCCTTGGCCTGAACCGTCCTCGTCCTTTGCGCCTTGGCTCATCGTCATAGCCGGCGGGATCATCCTGGCCTTGGCCACGCGGGTTTACCTGGCCCGTTATCAGGCCCGCACCGGACGCGCCGCGTACCCGAACCTTGCCGCCATCGCGGCGCTCATTTTGGTCGCGGCCATAGGATGGATCGCGGTGGGCCAAAGTCCATTGTCCGGGGAAGTGCCGGTGTTAGGAGAATTCAACTTCCAAGGCGGGGCCCACCTGAGCCCCGAGTTCATGGCCCTCCTGGTGGGTCTGGTTGTTTACACCGGGGCCTTCATCGCGGAGATCGTCCGGGGCGGCATTCAGTCGGTCCCTCGCGGTCAGGTAGAGGCGGCCAAGGCCCTGGGTTTGGGAGAGATGGAAACCATCCGGTCGGTGGTTTTCCCTCAGGCCTTGCCGGTGATCATACCGCCCTTGATCAGCCAATATCTGAACCTGACCAAGAATTCCAGCCTGGCCGCGGCCATCGCCTACCCGGACCTTTTCAGCATCGGCAAGATCATGATCAACCAGGCGGGACGGGCTGTGCCCGTTTTCATCTTGATAATGGCCGCCTACCTTTCTATGAGCTTGGTTTACGCGGTGATAGGGAACCTTTACAACCGCCACGTACGGTTTTCGAGGAGCTAGGGTGGCGGCCGCTAGAGAAATGGTCATGCCGCCTGCTTCAGCTTTGGGTCCTGCGGGTTGGCTGAAGGCCAAACTTTTCAACACCTGGTACAACTCGCTGTTGACCGTCCTGATGGTGACGGCGCTTTTCCTGGTCCTCAAACCAACCTTGATCTGGGTGTTCAGCGCCGCCGACTGGAGCCCGATCACTTCAAACTTGAAATTGTTTCTGGTGGGGCAATACCCGCTGGACCAGATGTGGCGAGTCGGCGTAAGCGTCCTTATATTCTCGGCTGTTTTTGGGGTGGCGTGGGGTGTGTGGGGCGGAGTGGCCCGCAATTTCGCCCTGCTGATCGCCATCGGTCTGGGCGCCCTGGCATTCGTGCCGCTGAGTTTTGAGAACCTGGGTTTGGAAGCAAGGCTCTGGATCATAGCCAATCCCGTGGCGGTGGCCCTGGGTTATCAGGTCCGGCGCACCCCGTTGATGAGATCGGGTGCGGCAAGTTCCCGTTGGGTGGTCATTTGGGCCCTGGCGTCCTTTGTGCTGGTCCTGGTCCTGTTGCGAGGCATCTCGTGGGTCCCGTGGCTACCCCAGGTTTCCACCGGCGCTTGGGGCGGACTGTTATTGACCTTCCTCCTGGCCTTGGTGGGTATCCTGGCGTCTTTCCCGTTGGGTGTTCTCTTGGCCTTGGGACGCCGCAGCGATCTGCCCGTGGTAAAAGGGCTTTGCGTCTTGTTCATAGAGCTGGTCAGGGGCGTCCCCCTGGTCAGTCTCCTTTTCATGACCCAGGTGATCGTTCCCCTATTCCTGCCCGAAGAGCTGCGGGTGGACCGGGTTTTGCGGGCATTATTTGCCATTACGCTATTCAGCTCCGCCTACATGGCCGAAAATATCCGGGGCGGTCTGCAGGCGGTGCCCAGGGGACAGGTGGAAGCCGCCCGTGCTTTGGGAATGAACGGATTCCACTCCATGTTTTTCATAGTGCTTCCCCAGGCGTTGAGAGCGGTCATTCCCACCATAGCCGGCCAGTTCATCAGCCTATTCAAAGACACCAGTTTGGTGGCGACGGTCGGTCTATTGGATGTCTTGGGCATCGGCAAATCCATCGTCTTGGGTAATGTTGAATGGGTCGGCTCGCAAAGGGAGGTCTACATATTCATTGCCCTGTTATTCTGGGTGTTCACCTACTCCATGTCCTACGCCAGCCGCAGGTTGGAATCGGCGTTGGGCGTGGGACAACGTTAAGGTTATAAGGAGTCGAAGCGTGTCAGACGACCGGGCTCGACAGGAAGAAAAACAACCAGGCCAGGCCGGGCAGGCGGATGACATGATCGTCTTCCGCGAGGTCCACAAATGGTTTGGTGATTTCCACGTCCTAAAGGGCGTCAACATCAACATCGGCCGCGGCGAGGTGGTGGTCGTATTTGGGCCGTCGGGTTCCGGAAAATCCACCTTTATCCGCACCATCAACCGTTTGGAGGAGCATCAGCGGGGCCAGATCGTGGTGGATGGCGTCGAACTCACCCACGACATTCGCCACATAGAAGCCGTCCGGCGCGATGTTGGCATGGTGTTTCAGTCCTTCAACCTATTCCCCCACCTGACCGTCATGCAAAATATCACGCTGGCGCCGGTAAAGGTGCGCAAATCGCCCCGCAAAGAAGCCGAGCTTGCCGCTATGGAATTGCTCGAACGGGTGGGCATACCAGAACAGGCCCAAAAGTATCCCGCCGAGCTTTCCGGCGGCCAGCAGCAACGGGTGGCCATCGCCCGGGCGCTGGCCATGCGCCCAAAGGTGATGTTGTTCGACGAACCGACGTCTGCGTTGGACCCGGAGATGATCAAAGAGGTTTTGGACGTCATGGGAGAATTGGCGTCGTCGGGTATGACAATGATAGTGATCACCCACGAGATGGGTTTCGCCAAGGAGGTGGCCCATCGTCTGGTGATGTTCGACGACGGCAATGTCGTTGAAGCCGGGACTCCGGACCAGATCTTTGAAAACCCGCAGGAGGAACGCACCAAGCTGTTCCTATCCCAGATACTCTAAACCGTCACCGGCGGTCTTTACGAGAGTAAAGGTTAGCCAGGACGGTCCTGTTCCTGCCGTCCGGCCAATGGCAGCAGCGCCAAAATCACCGCCGCCACGGCAAAAAGGGCGGCGATGAAGTAAAGCGTGGGTCCCATCCCAAAGCCCTGGTACAGGCCGCCGGCGATCAACGGGGCTGCCGCCGACATGATAAAGCTGACGAAGGTGGCGATGCCCAGGGCGGTGGCGGAGACGTTGTCGCCCACGATCTCCAGGGTGGCGGCGGTCAAGATCGGCTGGTCGGGATATAAGAACAGGCCCAGAAGGGCGATGGTGACCGTAAGCCCGATCCCATGGTCAAAGGGAATCATCAGCAGGGCCAGGGCGCACGACCAGACCAGGCCCGGCACCAGCACCTGTTTCCTGCCCCACCGGTCCGACAGGTATCCTGCCACCGGTTTGGACACCAGACCGATGGCGATCAGCAGGGCTATGTGAAACCCCCTGGCAAAGGGGCTCATGCCCAGATCGTTGCCCAGATAAAGGGGAAGCACCGTCACCAGCGCCACCAGGGACATTGCCCTCAATCCTCTGACGACGGTGATGCCCCATAGCACCGGGTTGGCCAGCAGACGTTTGGTCGACTCGGCCCGGGATGGCTGGGCGCCTGATTCATCATTGGGTTCCTTGACGACGCCGATGTTTTGGAACGCCCACACGGCCAGGAAGGCCAGAAAGATCGGGACGACGGCGTATACGCTTAAGATCCCCTGCCATCCCAACACCGCCAACAGGGCCCCCGTGGCCAGCGGCCCCGCCACGTCGCCCACGCTGCCGCCCACGCCGTGGAACGCCAGGGCCAGGCCGCGCCTTTCGGGGAAGTGGTAGGACAGCGACGCCGATGCCGGCAGGTGCCAGATGGAGTGCGCCATAGCCACCAGCGCCATGCCCGCCAGGAGCAGGGGATAGACCGGTGACACGCCGATGGCCAGCGAACCTAGCCCCGCCAAAAAGATGCAGGCGGCCAGCAGCAAACCCCAATGACGCCTCAACACGTCGGCCACGACCCCGCCGGGCAACCGTATGATCCCGGAAGCCAGCTCCCTGGAGGCCAGGATCCCTCCCACGCCCACCGCGCTGAGCCCGAAGGCGGCTTGGATCTCGGGGAGCACGACCACGAAGCTCTGCATCACCCAGTGGAATACGGCGTGGCCGGTGGCCAGGCCGGTTATCATGAACCGGCCCGTCATCCGGACATCTCTTTGTTTTGAGGCCGTCGCCATGCTCTCTTCTATCATATTTGTCAGGTCCCATTACCGCCGCCGGATACCGGCGGTTCTAAAAAGCCGCTTACGCCATCCTTAAGACGAGTTCACAGCCAGCTAACCCCCCAACCCCCCTTTGCGATGCGCGACCGAATCTCCCCCTTTCGCAAAGGGGGATTAAGCATTTCTTTGCGCCGGCAGTCCCCGGTTCTGGACCGGCCGGCCGATGGACGCTGCAGCGCGTCGTACGGCGTTTTGAGATAGCCACTAGGTGATGACCCCTTCCGCGATCAGTGCCTCAAGCTGGTCTTCGTCCAGGCCCAGCAGACCCCCAAAGATCTCTTTGTTGTGTTCGCCGTATTTGGGGATCGGCCCCGCCGTGGTTGGGGTTTTGGAAAACTTTATCATGGTGGGGCCGGGGACCAGGATCTTCTTGCCCGTCGCATTACCGTCGGAATCGTCCAGCTCGGCCTCCATCATCACTTCCCGCTCCCACATATGCTTATCTTCCAAGACATCGGGGATGCTCATGGCCCTCCCGACGGGAATGTCCGCGGCCACCAGGGCGTCTTCCACCTCTTTCGCCGGCCTTTCTTCGCACCATAGGTGCAAAAGCTCCATGCGTATCTCTGCTTTGTCGGTGGCGAACATGGGGGCCGCGTACTCCGGGTCGTCCGCCAGGTCGGGGTAACCCATCACCTTTAGCATGCGCTCCCACATCCCGGCCCGGGCGGCGCCGGTGCTGACCCAACCGTCCAGGCATTTAAGAAAAGTGCCGGCCCTTTTGAAATCGTTGGTGCCCGTTTCGTAGCACATGGCCAGGGCCACCTCTTCCAGGCTTATGCCGCCGTCCAGCATGGCCACTTCTATCCACTGCCCCTCTCCGGTGCGGTCCCGGTGTCTCAACGCGCCCAAAATGCCGATGGCGATGTGCAGGGCCGCCGTCCGGTCCATTATGGGACCCTCGGCCATAACCGGTTGGTCGAACCCACGGCCCGTCTGATGCCCGATGCCGCTCATGGCCTGGATTATGGGGTCGAAGCACTGGCGGTCCCGGTAGGGCCCGTACTGGCCGAACCCCGAGACCGATGCCAATATGATCCCCGGATTCACCCGGCAAAGACTCTCGTATCCAAACCCCATCTTCTCCACCGTGCCGGGCCGGTAATTCTCCAACACGGCGTCGGAAACCCCGATCAGTTGGAGCACCAGGTCCTTGCCCTTGGGGTGCCTGGTGTCCACGGTGATGCTTTTCTTGCCCCGGTTGTAGGCGGCGAATTGCACGCTCATATCGCCGACGAAGGGCCCCGAATCCCTGAGGTCGCCGCCCTTGCGCCACTCCAGCTTGATGACCTCGGCGCCCATGTCCCGCAGTATCATCGATGCCCGGGGCGCCGCCTGCCATCGGGCCAGCTCGACGATACGGACACCCTCCAGGACCTTGCCTTGACCGGCTGGAATCTTGACTGGGACATCGGTTTGGGACATCGGCTTGCTCCTAGATTTTGGATGGGACGATTCGCCAACAGGATAACCGGACGGCGAGGGTATAACCAGTCGGTTGATTAGTCGGCGCCGGCGGCCGGGGGCCGGGAGATTGCTCCTGCTAACCCGTAGGGGCGCACGGCCGTGCGCCCCTACGCCCGGTCCAAGACGATGGTTGGCTTTGGCAACACTGTTTATGAGTCGTTTCACGTCGTTGACAAGGGGACTCAGCCTAAATAAAATTGGGCTACACACTGGACTGGTATCGCCCATTGGCTTCCACCGCCCGATAGGGCGGTTTCCGAGTCGATCCATTACGATTCATACCACTGCGATCCACACCTTACGGGGAGGTTGACCATGCCCGCCAACGGAAACAAGCGTTCACTCATAGTGATCCAGCTTATCGGCGCCAACGACCCGCTCAACACGTTGGTCCCTTACAGCAACGGTCTCTACTACGACTACCGGCCCATCGTCAACATACCGGCTGAAGATGTGCTTCCCATAGATGACGACTTCGGGTTCTCGCCTCAAATGGGTCCCATCAAAGACCTGTGGGACCGGGGTAACGTGGCCCTGGTGAACGGGATCGGTTATACCACCCCGGTCCGCTCCCATTTCAGGTCCATGGACATCTGGCATACCTGCGAGCCGGAAAAGATCGCCACCGAAGGCTGGTTGGGCCGCGCCATCCGCGACCTGGACCCGCAGGGCGACAACGTGCTGACCGGCATAAACTTTGGCCGGGGCCTCCCCAGGGCCCTGGGCTGCAAGGGCGTTCCCGTGGCTTCGGTGGGCAATCTGGAGACCTACGGACTGTTCCCAGACGTGGAAGACGAGGTGCAGAAAGGGTACGCCCTGGAGGCCTTTGCCAGGATGTACGGCATGTCCAAAGACAACGACCCCATCATGGACTCGTTGGGCCAGACCGGCCGGAACGCCCTGAAAGGGGCGGATATATTGAGGACCGCTCCGGGCAAATATTCCTCCTCGGTGGAATACGCCCAGAATCCCATCTCCCAGAGCATGAAGAACATCGTCCAGGTGATGTCCGCCGACCTGGGCACCCGCGTTTTCTACACCTCCTACGGCAGCTTCGACACCCACGGCGGCGAGTTGCTGACCCACGCCAAATTGTGGGGTGAGGTTGGCGGCGCGGTGTCGGACTGCTACGCCGATCTGGAAGAGCACGGCTTGCAGGACGACACGCTGATGTTGATCTGGACCGAGTTCGGCCGGCGCATCCGCGACAACGGGTCGGGCACCGACCACGGCGCCGGCGGCCTGGCGATCCTGATCGGGGGATCGGTCAATGGGGGCATGTACGGCGAGTTTCCCTCTTTGGAGGAAGCCCAACAGTTGGACGGCGACCTGCGGGCCAACAATGACTTCCGGTCCACCTATTCCACCATACTGGAGCGCTGGATGGGACTTGATGCCCCGTCCATCGTCAACGGCCAGTTCGAGCAAATGGACTTCATCGCAAAATGATCCCGCGGCTGGGTTGTATTCCACCAAAAAATGTCATGCTGAGCCAGCCACAGCGGCGAAGCATCTGGGGCGGGGCCGCCACCCTCCCCCAGACCCTTCGGCAAGCTCAGGGTGACATTTCAACATCTGAACATCGTGTCAGCCAATCACGGGAGCTAGGGGATAAGGAGAGATCATGAGTGACCAGGACATCGCACTGATGGCCCACCTGATGCGCCGGGCGGGGTTCGGCGCCAACCGGGATGAACTGGAGGCCCGCGTCGAGATGGGCTACGAGGCCGTGGTGGAGGAGTTGCTTAACCCCACCGACCCGCAGAATTTGCCCGACGACGTGATCCGCCGCTACCACACCGAGCAGGCCGAGATGCGATTGGCCGACGGCGCGGCGGCCTACTGGCTCTACCGAATGATCACCACCCGGTGTCCCCTGGAAGAGAAACTGTGCCTCTTCTGGCATGGCCTTTTCGCCACCGGCTACAACAAGCTCAACCAGGCCAGGGCGTTGGTCAACCAGATAGAGATGTTCCGCCGCCACGGCATGGGCAACTTTTCCACCCTGCTGGTGGAGCTTTCCAAGGACCCGGCCATGATCATCTGGCTGGACAATAACGAGAACCATAAGGACTCCATCAACGAGAACTTTGGCCGGGAACTCCTGGAGCTTTTCTCCCTGGGCATCGGCAATTACACCGAGGACGATATCAAAGAGTGTGCCCGGGCCTTCACCGGCTGGACCCTGGGGAACGCCGAATACATGGCCATGCGGGCCAGCCGTGACTCCATCTGGCCCTACAGCCGGATATCCTGGTTCTTCGAATACCGGGAAGCAGACCACGACGACGGCGAGAAGACCTTTCTGGGCGAGACCGGCCGGTTCAACGGCGAGGACATCGTGGAGATCATCGTCCGCCAGGAGGCGACGGCCCGCTTTATCTGTACCCGGCTGTTCCAGTTCTTCGCCGCCGATGAGGTGGACGAAGAAGGGGAGCAGGTCATCGCATCCATGATGAAGACTTATTTCGACTCGAAGCACGAGATACGGCCGGTCCTGCGAACATTGTTCAATTCCGAGTATTTCAAGTCCGAAAAAGCCCGCTTCGCCAGGGTGAAGGGGCCCGTGGAACTGGTGGTCGGCGCCGTGAGGTTGGCCGGCAGCTATCAGGAGCCCACCCAGGGTATAGAGCAGGTGGCGCGGCAGGCCATGTACATGGGCCAGGGTCTTTTGCAACCGCCGTCGGTGGAAGGCTGGCATGAGGGTATCGAGTGGGTCGACAGCGGCGCGTTGGTGGAGCGGGTGAACTTTGTCGCCCACGAACTGGCCAACGTGAACAACCCGGGTGTGCGAAAGATCATCGACCGGCTTGCCGCCGAAGGTGTTTTGCCGCCCGAGGCTTTCGTTGACCGGTGCCTGGACCTGATGGGCCCGATGGATGTCTCGGAGGAAACCCGAGCATCGTTGGTCGAGTACGTGGCGCACCAGGGCGACCTGTCGTTGCAGGGCCACCAGCCGGGAGACGAAGCCGAGAAACGGGTCGGCGGCCTCCTGAGTCTGGCCAGCGCCACCAAGGAATTCCAGTTGGCCTGAGGCGTTAACGGACGATCCTTCGACAGGCTCAGGACGAACGGTATAGGGAACCCGCTCCGTTCGGGGCAAGCGGCTCCCGTTCCTGACCAGCGGCACCAGTTCGTGATAAGGGACTCCCGTTCGTGACCAGCGGCTGCAGTTCGTGATAAGGGACTCCCGTTGGTGGCCAGGGACTCCCGTTGGTG
>JADFPM010000061.1 GCA_022562335.1 Chloroflexota bacterium | reverse complement strand
ACTGTGTCACAGACTGTGTAAAGGGAAGCAAAATGTGAGTCGTACGGGGTGATGGGCTTTGAGCGGATCGCCAGATTCCCAAAATCAACGTGGAAGAAAGAGACCGCGCACCCCCCTTTGGCAATGGCCAAAGGGCGTGTCCCGGGCCACGACTCCAGCCAGGCACTCCCACGGCACCCGCAGGGTCCTGTTTACCGTTGCTTCCTTCCGGACCTGGCGGGGTTCACAGGTCTACGCCGCGTGGGACCCGGCTTTCAATATCGAGGCCTTGAGATATAGACCCTTTTGCCACGCCTAGGGGAGGAATTCAACCCCGCTATAGCGGATTGCGAGTTCAGGGCACCGCTAGCTCCCCGTCTAGCACGGTCTCGCTCTCAATGGTAGGCGAGCGGCCCAATCGTGTCAAACGTATCAGGCCACGGCTCAAGGCGTTTAGCCTTATGCGCGACCTCCGGGCGGCCATGATGTCCTATGCCAGACCAGATGTTAAAATAGCGCTGCCTCGTAGGCTTTTATGCGCCAGACTTCTATGCGCCGGTCATCTATGCACCAAAGGCAGGTACGTAAAGCAGTCATTCCCGCTGCCGGTTTGGGCACTCGATTTTTACCCGTGACCAAATCGTTGCCCAAGGTGCTTTTGCCCATTCTTGACAAGCCCATGCTTCAGTACGTCGTGGAGGAGGCGGTCGAGGCCGGGATAGAGCAGGTCATTCTGGTGGTCTCGCCGGGCAGCGAATCCATAGCCGGCTATTTCCTGCCCGATCCAGGGTTGGAGTCACATCTGACCGACTCCGGCGCTCCGGAGTTGGCGGAGAAGGTCAACCACGCCTCAACACTGGCCCAAGTCTCGGTGGTGGTCCAGGAGAAGCCATTGGGATTGGGCCACGCGGTCCTCATGGCCAAGGACGCGGTGGGAGACGAACCATTCGTCGTCATCCTGCCCGACGATATCATTGTTTCGATACCAAACCCGGAATCCCAGGAACCATCACCGGGCGCCGCTGAGAAGATGCCCGGCGCCACCGCCCAGATGCTGGAGGTCTTCCACCGCCATGGTGGCGGTGTGGTGGCGGTGGAACCGTTGCCCTGGGACGTGGTCCACAACTACGGTGTTGTCGACGCCACCGCGGTGGCGGACCGCGTGAGCCGGATCAAAGGGTTGGTGGAAAAACCAGCCAGAGAAGAAGCGCCGTCAAATCTAGCCATCGTCGGCCGTTACGTGTTGCCGCCGGAGATATTCGGCTGTTTGGAACGCACCCCGCCGGGAGCCAAGGGTGAGATCCAGCTGACCGATGCCCTGTTGCTCTTGTTGGAAACCTGCGAGCTATATTCCTATGAGTTCGAGGGCAGGAGATACGACGGCGGTACGCCATTGGGACTATTAAAGGCCGCTTTGGAATTCGGCCTGGCCAGGGAGGACACCCGCCAAGCCGTCGAAACTCTGCTGAACGAACTGGCAGGCAGGACTGGGTTGAATAAACTGGGTTAGGAGAGAACGTTGCGAATTCTTCTTGCGATTCACATATTGGCCTCCGTGGTATTCGTGGGCAACATCATCACCGCCGCGTTCTGGAAGATTCGGGCCGACAGATCGGGCAGTCTGGAGTCCATTGCAATAACTTCCCGGTCGCTGCAATTGGCCGACTTCGCCTTTACCATGCCCGGCATCTCGGCCCTGCTGGTCACCGGGATCTGGATGGTGGGCATCACCGGCTGGCAACGTTTTCAGGAACCGTGGTTGGGAATATCCTTTGTTTTACTGATCCTTACGGCGACCATCTGGGCCGCCGGCTTGGTACCGCTACAAAAACGCATGACCCGCCTGGCCAGGGACCAATCCGCCGCCGGCCAGGCCGACCCTGCTTACCGGCAGGCCAGCCGCACCTGGTCCATGATGGGCGGTGTGGCCACCCTGCTGCCGGTGGTGATTTTGGTCTTGATGGCCTTGAAACCCGGGGTATGAGGCGGCATGACGGCATAGGAGTTGGGCCATGGCTTCGACTTTAGATTCCCGTATGGCTGCCATCTTGGATACTCAAAACCGGTTGCTCCGGTTGCTGGAAGGCATGGACTATTGCCTGGATTGGAAACCGGACCCGTCGGAATGGTCGGCCCGGCAGGTTATTTACCACCTGTTGGACACGCCACCGGGAGGGCTCGTCTCGGTGGTGAGGGGCATGATCTCCGGAGACCTGACGGAGTACGACCTATGGGCAGACTTGGATAACATGACCCCGGACAGGCAGACGCATGACCTGGAACGCGTGCGCCAGGACATCAACGAGTTCTTCTCAAGTATGGAAAACGTGCTGGCGGCCGCGGACGGCCAAGACTTGGAGGAAATGAGAGCCGTGGTCCACAACAAAACCCGGGGGACCGATGACGAACGCACGGCGGCAGAGATATTGGAAAGGGGATTTGGCGGCCACTGGGCGGGCCACTTTGAGCAACTGGAGGGGCTGCGGGAATCTCTGGGGGTTTAGCCTGCACAAGGGGTGGGATGGGGCGGGGCCAGACCACTCTCATCTACACGCTTCGCTTTAAAAGTTACCTGAAAACTGCCATCCGCTCGTGTGATTCTGAGCCAGTCCTTCCGCGGCAGGGCGAAGACCCTAAAGCCGTGGAATCGCGTCTGCGGCCATAGAGACACCCACATCCCCAGTTCCTTGGCGGCCCCGTTACTCGGACGGACGATTTTTAGGCAAACCCTGGCCCAGGGGAAAGTGGCGGTTAGTTATCGTCGCCGATCTTAAGCAAGGTCAAAAACGCCTCTTGAGGGATTTCCACCCTTCCCACCATTTTCATCCGTTTTTTGCCCTCTTTCTGCTTTTCCAACAATTTTCGCTTGCGGGTGATATCGCCGCCATAGCACTTGGCCAAAACATCTTTCCGCAGCGCCTTCACCGTTTCCCTGGCGATGACCCGGCTGCCGATGGCCGCCTGCAACGGCACTTCAAACTGTTGCCGTGGGATGGCTTTCTTCAGGCCGGTCACCACCGCCCGGCCCAGGGATTCCGCCGCGTCCCGGTGGGCGATCATCGACAGGGCTTCCACCGGGTGATGGTTCACCAAAATGTCCACCTTTACCAGCGATGCCCGTTTGTACCCGGTGAAGGTGTAGTCCAATGATGCATATCCCTGGGTCTTGGACTTCAACTGGTCGAAAAACCCGGTCAGCAATTCCACCAAGGGCATGGTATATTCCATCACCACCCGCGTGGTGGCGGCCTCCCCTGTATCTCCCTTCGCGCCCGCGGCCATGCCCTGGATATATTCCATTCGTTTGAATTCAGTCCGGCGGGAATGCATCAGTTCCATGATCGCCCCAACGTGCCTTTCGGGGGCGACTATGGTGGCGTCGAGCATCGGTTCATGTATTTCTTTTACATCGTTAGGAGAGGGCAAATTCGATGGGTTGTCGATCAAAATGGTTTCGCCGTTGTTCAAAAGCACCTCGTAGCCGACTCCCGGCGCGGTGATGACCAGGTCCAAGTCGTACTCCCGTTCCAACCTTTCCTGGACGATCTCCAAGTGCATCAGACCAAGGAACCCGCACCTATAGCCAAATCCCAACGCGGTGCTGTTCTCCGGCTCCATGGTCAACGCGGCATCGTTCAACTGCAGCTTCTCCAAGGCCGACCGCAGTTTATTGTATTCTTCGCCGTCCGACGGGTACAATCCGGCGAAAACCATGGATTTCAACGGAACGTAGCCCGGCAGCGGCTCGGCGGCCGGCAGGGCGTTGTCGGTAAAGGTATCCCCCACGCCGCACTCGCTCAAGTCTTTGAAGCCGGTTGCGACGTAGCCAACCTGGCCCGCATACAACGTATCCACGGGCGTGGGGAACGGATCAAAGACACCCACTTCCACGATCTCCGAGACTCGGGACGACGACATGACCCGGATGCGTTGGTGTTTGGAGATGGAGCCGTCGGTGACCCTTATATGCCCTATTATGCCCTTGTACGGGTTGTAGACCGAGTCGAAAACCAGGGCGCGCAACGGGTCTTGCGGGTTTCCTTTGGGGGCCGGGATGCGGGCAACCACCGCGTCGAGTATTTCCCTGGCGCCGGTCCCATCCTTAGCGGAAACGAATAGGACCTCGTCTTCTTTGAAACCGAAAACCTGCTGCATTTGGGCGGCCACTCTCTCTGGCTCGGCCTGGGGCAGATCGATCTTGTTCACCACCGGGATCGGCTCCAGGTTGTATTGCAACGCCAAAAGAGAGTTGGCAATGGTCTGAGCTTCGACCCCCTGGCTGGCATCCACCACCAGAATCGCGCCTTCGCAGGCCGCCAGGGCCCGGGTGACTTCATAGCTAAAATCAACGTGGCCGGGGGTGTCGATAAGGTTAAGCTGGTACACCTTCCCATCGGGCGCCCGATGGGACATGGTCACGGCCTTGCCTTTGATGGTGATGCCCCGCTCGCGTTCCAGTTCCATCTGGTCCATGAACTGGTCCTTCATATCTTCGGGGCGAACGGTGCCGGTGAGTTCCAGAAAACGGTCGGCCAGCGTCGATTTGCCGTGGTCGATGTGGGCGATGATGCAGAAATTTCGAATCAATTCGGGGTTCATCTAGGTTCAATGGTAACATGGCCCCCAGGCGGCTACAAGGCGATGCGAGGCGTGGAAAACCCATTGCCGCGGTCAAACAAAGAGGCGGCCTGATGGCCGCCTCTTTTACGATCTGCCGCTTCCCGTCCGGTGTTTACTGGGGAAGATCGGTCACACGACCGGAGCCACCCTGCTAGTACGACCCGTATCCCGGCACCCTTAGACAACTGGCCCAGTGACCAGGCGCCACTTCACGCAGTTCGGGAATATTCTCATTGCAGTCATCGATGGCGATGGGGCAGCGGGGATGGAACACGCAGCCGGACGGAGGGTTCAATGGGCTGGGAACCTCGCCGGTCAGCAAGACCCTTTCCCGTTGGGCGTCCAGCACCGGGTCGGGAATGGGCACCGCTGAAAGCAATGCTTTGGTGTAGGGATGCAGCGGATTGGCGTAGATCTCGTTGCGGTCGGCGATCTCCACCAAGTGCCCCAGGTACATGACCCCCACCCGGTCGCTGATGTGGCGGACCACCGATAGGTCGTGGGCGATGAAAAGGAACGTCAACCCAAACTGTTCTTGAAGCTCTTCAAGCAGGTTGATGATCTGGGCTTGGATCGACACGTCCAAGGCGGACACCGGTTCGTCGGCCACGATGAATTTGGGGCTCACCGACAGGGCGCGGGCCACGCCGATGCGCTGCCGTTGTCCGCCGCTGAATTCGTGGGGGAACCGGTCGGCCATATAGGGATTCAATCCCACGTTTTGCAGCAGGTCGGCCACCCGTTCCCGGTATTCAGCCTTGTTTGCCACCAAACCGTGGACGATGAGGGGTTCGCCGATGATGTTGCCGGCGGTCATCCTAGGGTTGAGGGAACTGTAAGGGTCCTGGAAGATCACCTGCATCTCCCGCCGCTTGGCCCGCATTTGGCGGGAGGTCAGGGACGATAGCTCCTCTCCGTCGAAGATTATTTGCCCCGCCGTGGGTTTGTATAGCTGGAGTATGCACCGGCCGGTGGTGGTCTTTCCGCAGCCGCTTTCACCCACCAAACCGAAGGTCTCACCCCGTTTCACCTGAAAGGTGACGCCGTCCACCGCTTTGATATGGGCCACGGTGCGTTGCAGTATGATGCCCGATGTCACCGGGAAGTGCATCTTCAGGTCTATGACATCCAGGAGAACGTCGCTGTCTGCTCCAGCGGCGGCTCCCGAGGCCTGGGTATCCGGCATGGTCGTCATAATTCACCGATCTCCGTCAACTAAATATGCCTGTTGCGCGAACCCTTGGTCAAAGGCAAGACCCAATATTCCACGGCACGGCCGTGGGATTACACGGCAGCTTTCGCGGCTTCCAGCACCGCGGCATCGCCTAAATCTTCAGACCGCCAGCAAGCTGTCAAATGCCCTTCCGTCAGGGGGACCAGTGGAGGTGTTTCGGTAGCGCACTTGTCTATGGCGAAGCGGCACCGGGCCCGGAAGGCGCACCCGTCGGGCAGGTTGATCAGGTCGGGAGGCTGGCCCTCGATGGGCTCCAATTTGGCCAGCCGGGGCAAGTCCAAGCGGGGCACCGAGTTTAGCAAACCGATGGTGTAAGGGTGCCGGGGATTGGCGTAGATCTCCCTGGCCGTCCCTCGCTCGATGATCTTGCCTGCATACATGATGTTGACCCGGTCGGCGTATCTGGCAACCACTCCCAAGTTGTGGGTGATTATTATCAGAGCCACGCCGAATTCGGTGGTCAACGACTTCATGAGTTCCAGTATCTGGGCTTGAATAGTCACGTCCAGCGCGGTTGTTGGCTCGTCGGCGATGATCAGTTTGGGATTGCAACTCAGGGCCATGGCGATCATCACCCTTTGCCGCATTCCGCCGCTGAACTGGTGCGGGTATTGTTTGACCCGGCGCTCAGGGTCGGGTATTCCCACCCTTTCCAGAAGTCCCGCAGCAGCCACCTTGGATTCTTTGTTGTTCATGCCCATGTGCAACTGCAATGTTTCCGTCAACTGTCTTTCGATGGTCAATACCGGATTCAACGAGGTCATTGGCTCTTGGAACACCATGGACATACTGCCGCCGCGGATGCGGCGCATGTCGTCCATGTCGATTTTCAAGATGTCTTCGCCTTCAAAAAAGACCTCGCCCTCGATGGTCTTTCCCGGCGGGTCGGGTATCAACCGCATCAATGAAAGAGCGCTAACGCTTTTCCCACAACCGCTTTCGCCCACCAAGCCCAGCGTTTCCCCTGCTTCCAGGTCATATGTGATACCGTCCACGGCCTTGACCGTGCCCTCGAAGGTAAAGAAATGGGTCTTTAGGCCGTTCACTTGCAGCAGCGTCGCCAATGGACCTCCTCAGTCTGGAACGTGATCGAATCCTAGACTATTCCCCGATCGACTTTTCGCCGGGATCGAATCTTGGCCGGGTCCCCCTGGTACATCCTTGAATGTCCGGCACCTGCCTGGTGGGGAAGGGGAGACTCGAACTCCCACGCCTTTCAGCACATGATCCTAAATCATGCTCGTCTACCAGTTCCGACACTTCCCCGTTCAGGCGTTCGCCCCAAGGGTTCACCCGGCCGGAGTTCGTGGGAATTTGGTGGGCAGCCCACCTTTATATCGGCTCATCCGGCCCACGCCGGTAGGTCGAGGTATTATATCTGCCTATTCGTCGGATTGTCCACCCAGCCAAAGCTAGATACTAGCGGCGGCCCCATATCATACGTATTGGATTCGGACATATCCGCCGGCACGGCCGGTCAATGCCCCGTGGAGTTCGAGTGCGCGCCGTTTGATCATGTGCCGGCTGATGACCAAGAAAGACCCGGGGATGGATGAAAGATGGTAAAGAAACAAAGGTGTTGGTGACCCGCCCCGGGATTGAACCGGGAACCTACTGATTAAGAGTCTCAAGCCAGGCGTAATCATGGGTTTTACTGGTCTCATTATCTTGGGATTTCACGCCTGGAAATCATGTTGTGTCCATCTGGTCAAGTCAGGCCGGTTGATCCAGTTGCACGCACAGCGGTCGAAGCAGGCGCTGAGCCAGAGAAGGGATTCGGGCCAAGAGGTGGCTTGGCTACGGACGGAACACCAAGGATCTCGCGGACCAACTGATCCAGTTGGGACTGATAATCCCCATCCACTGAGAAATCAATGTAAAGGCGGGGCCCTATAAAACTCGGCACCTTATGCGCCCCGGCATTGTGACGCAGGACAGGGATAAACTTCTTCGTGTCGATATTCTGCACAATTTCAGCGGTAACGATTAGCCTCTCGTATCCAACGCCTCCGGAACCGGCCTCGGCCTTCGTTACATATCCTTCGGCGCACACGAGAATGACCCGCCTGGACTCAGTGATACCCCTTTGCATAAATGCCGCAGTGTCCTGGCCCAGCGCTAAGTCTCACTGATCAAGGGTTGCGTCGATGCCGTTATCACGAAGGTCGGTAGCGAAGCTTAAGACCCAAGCCTTGTGTACGTCGGAGTCATGCGAGTATGAGATGAAGACGGTCGGTGCATCCACGTGTTCTTCTCCAAAGGACTGATCTCGCCGGAGGCGGCGATATCCGGAAGGTCGCCTTCGACCAACTGATTTCCAGTTGATATTGTAGCGTAGACGCACCTTTTTATTGCTGTGACACCCCGCCCTACCCCGCCTCGACACCCACTCCCTAGACTCGGCTCGTAGCCGACGCTGAGGGAGGCCACCATGCCCAACCGCATCAAAACCCGGTCCCTACCGCCGATGCCCGTCACAGTCGCCGAGGACGCGTTCCATCGGCCGCTTTTCGTGACGTACCTGGGGGAAGAGCTGAGGGTCGATTCCATCGATCAGTATGGCAGGACGACACCGAACCGTGGGAGCGGGAGCCGGTCAGCAAGCTCCGCTGCCGAGTGACGCAAGAAGATGGCCGCCGGCTGACCTTGTGCCGGAACATGGAACACGGCGGCTGGTATACCCTAACCACATGAAATCGCTCACGCTTACTTTGGCAATGCTATTCCTGGCCGCCTGCGCCACAGAGATGACCACTCTTCAATGCCTAGAATGTCCTGAGATCGAAGTCATCCGGGTCATCGACGGCGATACGTTCGAGACTCCCGATGGTGAAGTTCGCCTGTTTGGGGTGGACACCCCCGAGCTGGGGCAAAGGTGCTCGGGGACAGCCAAACGGAGATTAGAAGAACTGCTTGGGGAGACGGCAAGATACCAAATTGGGCCCAGGACGGCCGATCCCTATGGTAAATTGCTCTACTACATGTATACCGAAACCGGGCAGAGCATCGACGAGGTGTTGATCTCAGAAGGCCTGGGGAGGGCGTGGTTCAAGGACGGGCAACACAAGGATCACCTGGTGGGTCTGGAAAAAGAAGCTAGAGCGAATGGTGTTGGTTGTCTTTGGTGAACCGAGGTCTACCGTTTTCGAGACGGCTCCCTGGTGGTCCTGGTGGCGTTGCAGCCATTCCCACGTGTTTTGCAGGGATAGCACCGGAAGATCAGCCCGACCACGGTAAAACCCATCGGTTGTTCCACCTTGATTTTCGCGATGTGTTTGGGAAACGAACCCCCCGGCGCCCGAAAAGGTTCGTGCACAATCCGTGAACATCGGTTAGAATCAAGAGGCCCCTAGACTATCCCAGGGGCCTTTTTCATGCCTAAATTTTGGTGACCCGCCCCGGGATTGAACCGGGAACCTACTGATTAAGAGTCAGTTGCTCTGCCAATTGAGCTAGCGGGCCAAAGGAGGTGTTGCCGGGGCGGCGCTTCAGCTTGAAATTATCAAGAAAGGCGTTGGATTGTCAACGTGATTTTCACTCCCGTAAGGCGGCGGAGCGATCTTCCCCCTAGCGGCCATGGTTCAGCCTTTCGATCAGGTATTCGGGCAGCTTGGCCCGGCGCATCTTTTCTTGGGTGACTCCAATCTCATACGCCACCCGATGCCGCCAGATCAATCCCTCTTGGCTATCATACAACGCATAGCTGGACCTGGGGTCCCGGTCCCTAGGCTGGCCTACGCCTCCAGAATTGAAGATGCTACGGCATTCGGGTAAGGGAAAGGGCTGGTCCTCGGTAAAATCGAGGAATTCCGGTCCCCGGTCATCTCCAGATATCTCCGAACATATGAATGGCATGTGGGAATGTCCCACCAGACAGTACTTGGTTTCCAGCATTGCCAATGTTGCCGAAGCCGTCTCCTGGTCCAGCAGGTACTCCGATAAAGGGTCTCGCAGCGTCCCGTGGACCAGGGTGAAGGGCTCTACGATGACCGAAAGGGGAAGGTCTTCCACAAATCGGACTGCCTCTTTGGAAAGTTGGCTTCGCGTCCACTCCGCCGATGCCTTGGCAGCGTAGTTGAAATCGTCGGTGGTTCGCTTTCCCACCGCGGCGAAATCGTGGTTCCCCGCCACGACGGTCAGGGAGTAACCCCAAATCATCTCCAGGCAAGCATTTGGGTCGGGCCCGTAGCCAACGGTGTCTCCCAAGCACCAGATAGCGTCGAAGCCACCCCTGACGCGGGCGTCTTCCATCACCGCGGTCAGGGCCTCCAGATTGGCATGGATATCGGCAAGGATCAGGGCGCGCAACGGGTATTCTCCACTGTCAAAATCAGGAGTAAATGGAATAAAGGGTGCACAAATAGTTGTCCTCCACCCAATTATACAGACCGATTGGGTTGCGCCCAACCTGCGGCCGCTCCGGAGGTGGTGTCTCTGTGTATGGCTGGAACATTTGCGAGAAAGCTTTAGGAAACATCCGGTGGACCCAATCCGCAGGCGTCAAATCCTTCTTTCACCAAGACAGATGCGGGTGTATACTCCCGGCGTTACGAAAATGGATACTCAGTGCCGGTCAAGATCATCTAAGTAAATATATCGCAAGGCAGGTTTCGCACGTGGCAGAAGCCGTACGACAATCAGGCGCCCTGATAAACGCAGAACCAAAGCGTACTAAAGACTCGGTCATGGCCACCACGTTGATCGGCTGCCATGGCTTTGAGCACCTGTACGCCAATAGCTTCCAGGTATTCCTTCCCGCTATCTACGACTCATTGGGACTATTGCCCATACAAGGGGCAGTCTTGATGGCCACCCGGCGTCTCACCGGCGGCCTGGTCAGCATGTTCAGCGGTTTCTTCGTGGATATGTTCCAGCACCGGGTGGGCTATGTTTTAGCATTCAGCCTGTTCCTTATTGGAGTTGGTTACATTCTCGTGGCCGCGTCTCCCACTTACGGCCTGATACTGGCTGCCCTGGCGGTGGCATCGGCCGGCAGCGCTCTTTGGCACCCGCCGGCCTTGGGGTTGTTGGCCCGGCGCTACCCCGAAAAACGGGGCCTCTTGATCTCCTTGCACCGTTCCTTCGGCAACGTTGGCGATTTTATCGGACCGGTGACCGTGGGCGCTTTGCTGAGTTTGGTGGGCTGGCGTTTAATCATGGGGGGCGGGACCCCATTGTTGCTCATACTGGGTGTGGTCGTGGCGGTGTTCCTAAGGGGCGTAGGGGGAGCCAAAATCCAAAACGTCCCGATACGGGAAAACTTCATGACCCAGTGGCGTTCACTGCGCACCGTGTTCCGGGCCGGGGGCATGTGGTCCATTTTTACCGTTTCCGCAGTGAGAGGCATGGGCGACGTTGCGGTGATGTTCGTCATTCCGCTTTACCTGACCCGCAGCATCGCCGAGGGCGGACTGGACAAAAGCTATTTTGTCATGAGCCTTCACATA
>JADFPM010000060.1 GCA_022562335.1 Chloroflexota bacterium | reverse complement strand
GATGTGTTCACCTTTACCGTCTTTGACGGCACCACATTCAGCACCGCGGTTGGAACTGTAGACATCGACTTTACAGAATAGCAATGGTTCAGGTGGCACGGGTCAACCCAAAAGGTTGATCGTGCCCCAGGCGGAGTAGTCAAATACCGCCAAATCGTTCAAGGGCCCGGTGTCGCTCCCGGGCCCTTCCCTTTTCACCAACTGGATTCAGACTCAAGCACCGGAACGCCCTGGATTTTTCGCCTATGCCGTGGAACGTCTCCGCGGGTGTTTCGAAAACTGTCAAATGGTTGGCTGAATTAGTCTTGAAATTAAAGTCCAGAGGTGAAAACATGTAAGAGGACGAAGTTTATCGCAATACCGTGGGTTTAACCCTTCGTATATGAGAGGATTTCTACGCGAATGTATTTGAAACTGGAGCATCCCCCGGTCCCCATTGACGGCCACCTCTCCTTGCTGGACCCCAAGTTGGCCGATGAACTGACCTCTCTGGCCGCTGACCTCCGGCACCTGAGGTTCATCCACGTGAATAGCACCGCCGTCGGTGGCGGTGTTGCCGAAATCCTTCAGTCCATGGTTCCCTTGATGAATTCCCTGGGTCTGACCACGGAAAGGATCGTCATAGAGGGGAACCCGGAGTTTTTCCAGGTCACAAAACGAATCCATAATCTCCTCCAGGGTGCGGAAGGTTCCCTCTCGGCCCAGGAGTTTGAGTCATACTTCCAGACCAATCGGGGCGTGGCCGATGAGTTCGCCCGTATGGGATTGACCGCCGACGTTTGGTTTTTCCACGATCCCCAGGTGCTGCCGCTGGCCAGCATGTTGCCCGCCCGGAATGGCGAGATACGTAATTGGATCTGCCATATAGACCTGACCTCGCCCAACCAGAGCACCATCAATTCCCTGCTACCCATGACGGAAGACTACGACAGCCTGATCTTTTCCCTTCAAACGTACGTTCCCCAAGGGTTGGGTGAGATCCCGGTATATATCGCTCCGCCGGCGATAGACCCGTTGACGGAGAAGAACACGCCATTGGGCGAGGCAGAGGCCTTGAAGACCGTGGCTGCCATGGGCATAGACCCGGACAGGCCGATGATAACCCAGGTCTCCCGATTCGACCTATGGAAGGACCCTTGTGGGGTCATCGATGCTTACCGCATGGCCCGGCAGCATATCCCAGGACTTCAACTAGCGCTGCTGGGACTCAGCCAGGCCACGGATGACCCGGAATCGCTGGACGTGTTTCACCAGGTGGAGGACCACGCCGCGGGCGATCCGGACATTCATCTATATTTCTACGCTGACGGGCTACCCTATTCCATAGACCACCTGGTGAACGCCTTCCAAGTGGCTTCGAAAGTGGTGATGCAAAAGTCCACCCGGGAAGGGTTTGGCCTAACCGTCACCGAAGCGATGTGGAAGGGTAAACCGGTCATTGGCGGCAACGTGGGCGGCATCCGGATTCAGATAGAGAACGGCGTCAACGGTTTCCTGGTGGATTCACCACAAGAGTGCGCCGACCGCATCGTCCAGTTGATGCGGGACCCCGCCTTGTGCGCGCGATTGAGCGAGGCGGCCCGTGATTCGGTGCGAGAGCGGTTTTTGCTGCCCCGTCTAACCTTGGATTATCTTCGGGTGGTGAAACAACGTTTGGACGGCCCTGGCGGAAACGGCGTAGCCCACGGCGTTTTCGTCAACGGGGCCGACGGCGCCGATTCCCCAATCCCCGATGTTTCGTCCAACGGGGTCAAGGCCAAGCCGTGATGTGGCACGCCGATGGTTGGCCGGCCCCCGGTTGGCCCGCCCTGGGGCGCTGCGGCAATTAACCGTTCATCCTGGTCCTCCCGGCCGCTGCCCGGGGGCCGGAGTCACCTTTCCCCGTGTCTGTTTTCTCTCCATTACCCCAAGGGTTGGCGTCTTGCCGTGCCGGTTTAGATGGGATACAGTCTTACCGGCGGTAGGGTGAGGCAGCACGCCAATACGGGCATATCAGGAGCCGGCAGTGGAACGTACGACAGTTTTGATGATGATAGACGGCCTGGACCCGGCTTATCTGGAGGCTTGCCCGGCGCCAAACCTGGAGCAACTCGCCCGGGACGGTTTCAAGGTTGAGGCCAAGGCGGTCATGCCCACGGTTACCAACGTCAACAACGTCTCCCTGGTCACCGCCAGCTATCCCGAAGAACACGGCATCACCTCCAACTTTTGGCGCAACCGGGATCAAGGCCAAAAAACGTTCCAGGACCCGAAAGCGTTCACGGAAGTCTACATGGAATCCGGCGAGTATATTCGTAAGGAGACCATGTTTGAGCGGGCTACCACCCAGGGCGCCCGTTCCCTTTTGGTAACCGCCAAAGATAAACTTCGAAGGCTGCTGGGCGATGGCGCCACCCTGAGCGTTTCTTCGGAACAGCCGCCGGATTGGGTGGTAGCAGGCGTCGGGGAACCACCGCCCATTTACTCTATCGAAGTAAACCAATGGGTGTTCAACGCTGCCCAATACATATTGGGCAAGGAATCGTTTGACCTGGCCTACGTGACCACCACCGACTATGCCATGCATACCTACTCGCCCGAGGAACCGGAGTCGCTGCGGCACATTGAGATTTTGGACGAGGCCATCGGCAAGTTGGTGGACAGCGTCCCCCAGATTCAGGTGTTGATAACGGCCGACCACGGTATGTCGGCCAAAGACCAGATGATCCATCTGCCTGATGTGTTGGCCGCTCGCGGTATAGCTGGGCAAGCCGTGCCCATAATCAAAGACATGTACACGGCGCATCATTCAAATTTGGGCGGCTGCATCTACCTCTACCTGGAACCCGAGGACGTGGACCGGGCGGTGGAGGTCCTGAAGCAGGTGGATGGTGTGGAAGACGCCCTTCCCCGGCAGGAGGCAGCCCGGCGGTTCAGGTTGATGCCGGAGCGTATCGGCGATGTAATGGTCTTAGGCGCTCCTGGGGTGGTTTTTGGCGACCCGCAAGAAACGGAGCTCCCGGCGTCCCTGCGGTCCCACGGGTCATTGCACGAAGAGCGGGTTCCGGTGATTGGGTATGGCGGGTCGTTCGATGGATTCCAGTTTCGCGAGAACGTGGACTTGGGCCGCTACGTGTTTCAGCATGTCCTGGCGTGACGCCGTCAACTCCCCTGGCCGATAGAGATTCCGGGAAGTCACGGCATTTAGAAAACTCCGGCGATACCCTATTTCCGCAAACGTGAGAATGAACCATATCCAGGTATTAGCTCCGGCCACCACAGCCAACCTGGGTCCGGGTTTCGATTGTCTGGGCATGGCGCTGGATATTTGGAACCGGCTGGAAGTGTATCCCGGCAGTTCGGATCCCAACGTTCCCCTGGTTGAAGTCATGGGTGAGGGGGCCGGAGAACTGGACACGGGCCCCGGCAACCTGGTCTACCGGGCCATGGCCTTTCTGTTTAACGAGGCCGGCCAGGAGATGCCCTCGGTTCGCCTAGAATGCCACAACGAGATTCCCTTGGAGCGCGGCATGGGCAGCAGCGCCGCCGCCATAGCCGGAGGGCTGGTGGCCGCCAATGCCTGGTGCGCCCGGGAATTCGGCAGGGAATTCACCGGCAACGAACTGCTGGAAATGGCCGTTACCATAGAGGGTCACCCTGACAACGTGGCGGCGTCGGTGCTGGGCGGGTTGAGGCTGGTCATCTCCGAAGAAGACCAAATATTCACCGTGCCGGTGGCGGTGCCGCCGGGTCTCCGCGCGGTTTTGTTCATTCCGGATCATCGCATCGCCACCGATGACGCCAGGGCGGTGTTGCCGCAATCTGTGACCAGGGCCGACGCCGTATATAATATGAGCCGGATGGCTTTGTTGGTGGCCGCCATGGCCGCCAACCATCCCGAATACCTGGCCGAGGCCACCAAGGACCGGTTGCACCAGCCCTACCGGCAGGAACTGTTTCCCGCCATGAAGCTTTTGTTCAAGGCCGCCATGGACGCCGGGGCGCTGGGTGTTTTTCTTTCGGGAAGCGGGTCCACGGTGCTGGCCTTGACCCAGGGCAGGGAGATGACCGTGGCCTATGAGATGGCCGAGGCCGCCAAGCAGGCGAGCGTGGAGGGCAGGTTGAAGATCACCCAGCCCACCGATCGTGGCGCCCACGTGGTGGCGAATTAGACCGCCGGCGAAGAAGCGGGTAATCAGCCCTTGTCCCTGATCGTTCAAAAATACGGTGGAACTTCGTTGGCCGGCGCCGAGAAGATCCTGGCCGTGGCCCGGCGGATAGGCCACGCCAGAGAGTCGGGTAAACAAATCGTGGCGGTGGTTTCCGCCATGGGCGACACCACCGACGACCTCATCCGGCTGGCCCAGACGGTTTCCACCGATCCAGACCCCAGGGAGTTGGACCTGCTGCTCTCAACGGGCGAGTTGGTCTCCTGCACCCTGTTGACCATGGCATTGCGGAGCTTGGGGCTAAATGCCGTCAGTCTCACCGGCCCCCAGGCCGGGATTCAAACCGATACGATGTACGGCCGGGCGAGGATCTACAACGTCGATACAGGCCGCATCAAGCAAGAGCTCGACCAGGGCAATCTGGTGGTGGTGGCCGGTTTTCAGGGCATAAACGAGGCGCAAGACGTAACCACTTTGGGCCGCGGAGGTTCGGACACCACCGCGGTGGCCTTGGCTGCTGTCCTGGAGGCCGAGCGTTGCGAGATATACACCGATGTGGATGGTATCTACACCGCCGACCCCAGGGTGGTGCCCAAGGCGCGCAAGCTGGATGAGATTGGCTACCAAGAGATGTTGGAGATGGCCAGTTACGGGGCCAAAATGAACCCCAGGTCCATAGAGTTGGGGGCGGCGTTCAACGTTCCCATTTACGTGGCATCCAGTTTTGGCGATTCCACCGGGACCCTCATCCATCACAAACCGGACGAATATCCTATGGAAAATAGAATCAAGGTAACCGCAATAGTTGGCAACACCAACGTGGCCAAGATCACGGTGCGGTCCCTGCCGGACCGTCCCGGGATCGCCGCCAACCTCTTCGAACCCCTGGCCGCGGTGGGCATCAGCGTAGATACGATAGTGCAAAACACCAGCGTGGAGCGCACCACGGACATCAGCTTCACCGTGAGCCGAACCGACTTGAGCAAAGCCATGGAGGAGGTGCGCCGGGTGCTGCCCGATGTGGGTGCGCCCGAAGCTTTGAGCGACGCAACCCTGGCATCGGTCAGCGTGGTGGGGTCCGGGATGCAAAACACGCCGGGCTATGCCTCGCGCATGTTTCGGATCCTGGCCGATGGCAACGTCAACATCGATATGATAACCACCTCTGAGATCCGGATTTCTTGCATCATCCATGAGGACCAGGTGGACGACGCCGTGCGCCTGCTACACCGGGGATTCCAGTTGGACCAAGAAGAACAGGACCAGGAAGAACAGGACCAGCAAGAATAGGACCAAGAAGAATAGCCGCGTCCAGTCGGCCATCCCGTCCCGGAGAACCACCGTTGGCCCAGCCCTATCTTTCAGTTGTCATACCCGCTTTCAACGAGGAGGCCCGCATCCAGCGGACCCTGGAACAGGTCTTGGGATTTCTGACCACCGGTTCCTACCCCTGGGAGGTGGTGGTGGCCGACGACGGCTCAACCGACGACACGGCAAAGTTGGTGGGAGAGTTTGCCTCATCCCACAACAATGTAAAGCTTTTGAGTCTGGAGCACCGGGGCAAAGGGTGGGCGGTCAAGCATGGGATGCTGGAGTCGGCGGGGACATACCGGCTTCTCTGCGACGCAGATCTGTCGGTGCCCATAGATCAAGTTGAAAGGCTGTTGCCTCCCCAGACCCAGGATGTGGATATCGCCGTGGGGTCCAGGGAGCGGCCCGATTCCCAAAGGATCGGCGAACCGGTCTACCGGCATATGATGGGCAGGTTCTACAACGGTCTGGTGCGCATCTTGACGGTGCCGGGATTGAAGGATACTCAATGTGGTTTCAAATGCTACCGGGGAGAGATCGTTCCTAGGTTGTTCGGTGTACAAAGGATGGAAGGGTTCGCTTTTGATGCGGAGATCATGTTTCTGGCATGGAAGTCGGGCCTGACCATCCGGGAGATCGGCGTCGATTGGTATTACGGACAGGGGAGCAAGGTTCGGCCGGTAACGGATTCTCTGTCCATGACCGGAGATTTACTCAAAATACGCTGGAATTATAAAAGAGGACGGTATGCGGGCTTTAACCAGCCGGTTTCCGTTGAAAAACCGCCCCTTCATTAGGGCCCGTGCCGTTTGATCCCCGAAGAATTCTCTTTGCTCAGGCGTAAGCCGATATTCAATCCCGGTTTTGCTTTAGAATCGCGGGAAAATAGGCTTGACCCATGGCACGGTTTTGTTGTAACTACTATTAATCAACCAATAAACACGATAGTTCACGTCGCATCCGGGGCAGATGGAACTACCTAAAACTCCAGCGTTCTCATGGCGCGGGAGATGAAGGATAGGCGGGTCTGACCGGGGCGATGGTCCGGCCGCGAGAGACGTGAAAACGTTCGGTGGGCCGGTCCCTTGTGGCCTGGAGGTAGTGAGGCGGAGGAGGTGGCTGGGGCCGATTCAACACCAGCGGCGATGTAGCCCGCGTTGTTTTATTCCCCGCGCCCGTGGCCGGTTTCCGTTGGACTTGAGTCTTGTCCACCGGAGTATTGTGCATTGGCGTTCTTCCTCTCGTTGCGCCTGCATTGGTTTTCGCGTTCCGCAGGAGTGAATGAGGAGTATTCGATGATGTATAACCATACCAACAATGAGATTCTTCACAATGGACATAACGGCGCCAAGGACGAGGCCCGCTCCGGGAACGCCGCGCGTCTGAGGCGTGATCTAAGCAATGAGGCCATTTCCCTAGCGTTGAGCGGCGAATGGGAGCGCGCCACCGAGGTCAACCGCGCCATTCTCGAGCTTTTTGAAGACGACGTTGAGGCCATGAACCGGCTGGGCAAAGCCCTGATGGAGTTGGCCCAATACGACGAAGCCAAAAAGATTTTGAACCGGGTGGTACTGGTCGCCCCGTATAACAACATCGCCAAGAAGAACATCGCCCGGCTGACCCAACTGGGTGACGCGCCGGCGGTGGCCAAACAGGCCCGCAAGGGCGGCGGCGCACCCCAGTTGTTTATCGAAGAGAGCGGTAAATCAGGGATGACCGTGCTACGGAACATGGCCAGCCGCCAGGTCATCGCCCGAATCGCACCCAGCGACCCCGCCAACCTGGTGGTGGAGCACAACAACATCAACGTCTATGACGGGAACGGCGAGTACCTGGGCCAAATCGACCCCAAAATGGCCCGGCGGTTGATCCGCTTGATGGATGGGGGCAACAAGTACGATGCCGCCATAGTGGGAATAAATGAACAGGCCGTTTCCATCATTGTGCGTGAGACCCACCGGGACCCCAGCCTACGCAGCGTCTGTTCCTTCCCGACCAGGGTAAAAGCGGAGCATCGGATATACCTGGGAGGCAACCTGGCCCACTACATCAGCGAAGAAAATCTTGACGATGACGACGAGCCGTCCATCGACGAAGAAGCCATGGACACTGATTGGGGCGATAACGAATAGACCGGCCGGCGCTGCGGCCCCCAAATCTAAGATATGAACCCGATTTGACCAACGGGAAAGGCCCATCCCGTTGGTCAATGTATTTCATGGACCGGCGAAATTGCCGGACCCTTCAAAGCCGCCGGGCCCGTGTGGCTGTCGGTGAAGCTGACGTTGCAGCCGGAGTTGGAGCGTGCCACCGCCGAAGACCTGGAGTCGTCCCGGAGGCCGTAGTCCCGAGGTTTTAGACCGGCGGCCGTTGATTTAAACCTGTCCGCGGCCCTTTTTTTACCTTGTTGCAGTAGCAGGGTATTGCGTACCCACCGGTATGCATATAAAATGACTTGTCGCCGTGACTGGCGGTAAGAACTCGAACGGAGGACAGGTGATTGAATGTACTAGGTGTTCATCTTCTGCTGGAGCTGCGGCAGTGCAACCCCGCACTCCTCAATGACATCGACCACATCCGCGATATGATGTTGGCAGCCGCCGAATCGGTGGATGCCCATGTGGTCGGCGAGTCTTTTCACCGGTTTAATCCCCAGGGAGTAACAGGCATCTTGGCCATCGCCGAGTCTCATATCTCCATCCACACCTGGCCGGAATATGGTTACGCCGCGGCTGATGTGTTCACTTGTGGATCATCTTTCCACCCCCAGGTGGTAGCCGATCTGTTGATTGAAAAGCTGGAATGCTTGGATCCATATATACACGAGATCCAACGGGGCATGATCCCACAGACAGTGACCACTTAGCTAGGCCGCTCAGCGAGGCTCGTGGATATCTCTGGCAAATGGTACCTGGAAACCGTCTTTCCGGACCTGGCGACAATGCTCCAGGTGCGGACAGTGCACTTTTCCGGTAATACCCAGTTTCAGAAAGTGGAAGTCCTCGAATCGGATACTTTTGGACGCAGCCTGGTTTTAGACGGCAAGACCCAATCCACCGAAGTCGATGAATTCGTCTATCACGAGGCTCTGGTCCATCCTCCCATGCTGCTCCATCCAAACCCCCGCACGGTCTTTATCGGCGGCGGCGGCGAGGGTGGTACCTTGCGCGAGGTTTTGACCCATGCCTCAGTGGAGCGGGTGGTCATGCTGGACCTGGACAAGGAAGTCGTGGAACTGTGCCGGCGCTACCTTCCCAACCACAGCCAGGGCAGCTTCGAAGACCCCCGGTTGGAGTTGATCCATGAAGACGCCCGGGGATACCTTGCCAATACGCAAAATACCTTTGACGTGATGATCATGGATTTGGTGGACCCGATGGAGGGGGGACCGGCCTACCTGCTGTATACCGAGGAATATTACAAGATCGCCAAGGGGAAACTGGCTCCCGGGGGGATATTGGCAACCCAGTCGGGTCCCGCTGGGCTGCTCAGCTTCCAGGAATGCTTCACCACTATCTACAAAACCCTGGCTGAGGTTTTTCAACACACCGTGCCGCTGCAGGCCCACGTGCCGGCCTTCCAGACCCTTTGGGGGTTCACACTGGCGTCGGACTCTCCCCTGGCCGCGCTTTCAGAAGAGGATATCAACCGCCTGGTGGCGGAACGCATCGGCAAGGAACTGCGGTTCTACGACGGAGAGACCCAGCGGAACATGAGCGCGCTCCCCAAGTATCTCAGGACCGGGATCCAGCAGGAGACCCGAATCAACCGGGACGCCAGCCCGGTGTTCATGATCTAACGGCCCCTGCTGTCTCTGGCCTGACCGCCCATTGGCCGGCTAGGTATTCCGGACCAACGCCCCGGGCTGTATCAGCACCCTCACCGTACCGTCGGTCTCTTTTCGCTGGGTCAGGACTTTGTGCCCGGCTTTCTCCGCCCAGACGATCACGTCGTAGATGTTCAGGGCGTCGGCCAGGATGGCTTCGATTATCGAGCCGTTCTCGCCGCCGTCGGATTCCGTCTGACGGGTCAACGCCGCCAGCACGCCGGCGCAGCTCTTGCCCCGGCCGTCGATTATCACCCACCCGTTGGACCCGTTCGACGTGATGGGCACTTGATCGGAGTGAACGTCGATCTCGCCGGTCTTTCTTTTGTCCAGTTCCTCTTTGAATTCAGCCACCGCTTCCCAGGCGACGGCCCGGTCTCTCTCCCCCCGTGAGCAAACGGCGCCGCGCACCCCGACGATATCGGGGTTGATCCGGGCCAACTCGTCCAGGTCGGTGATCTTCAGGTGGCCGGAAAGGGAGGTGCTGAGGCCCAATTCCTTGCCTCGGAATACCATATCCCGCAATTCTTCTTCGGGTATGAAGTCGAATATGTTGCGGCCATCCTTGGTCAGGGTGTCTATCAGGAAACCGTCGCACTCCCCGTCCTTGGCCAGGTCCACCATGCGGTGGGCATCCAGGCCCCCTTCGTAGAGGACGTTGTCGGCGAACAGGGACCCGATGAGCTTGGTGTTGAACCCCTCCAGGGCCAGCCGCGACTGCCGCAGCACCTCCACCGCCATGTCGTAATCGGCCTGGCGGAAGCCCACTTTCACCGATGTGGCGTTCATCACCCCCGCGGCGTAGGCCGCCATGGCCACGGTCCCCGGCTGGTTTGGCACCACCCCCAGGGTGACGCTGACATGCTTTTCCACCGGGATTATGGAACGGACCTCCTGGACGATGTTGGGGTGGCCCGAGCCCACCAGGGCTTCCTGGAGGTTTTTGACGTCCACCACGTCGGCCCCGCCCTGGTCGGCCTCCAGGGCTTCGGCGACGTTCTGGACGCTGACCATCAGCAACATGCCCGAAGCGAAGTTGTTATTGGCGGTGAGCCAACTCGCCCTGGGTTGGGCGGGCACTTTTATCGACGGCGACTTTGGCGGCGCCTTGGGCCGCAACGGCTCCAATTCCCGCTTGAGCTGGGCTTTTTCTTCCTGATTCAGATCGGCGAGCGGCAGACGGGTGGGACCGGCGGCCAGGCCCATCAATTCCGCCCAATATTTCACCATGGCTATGGGCAAGGCGCCGTTGTACTTGGTCATGATGCGGGTCCACCAGGTATCGGATAGCTCCTTGAGCCGGCGCACGTGTTCTTCGTAGAACTTGTGGTCCAGGTCACCGCTGGTGGCCTTGTCGATGAATTGTACGTAGTAATTGCATTCCGGGGTGTCGAAACGCCAGTCGGAGGTGTTGGCGAACATCACCTGTTGCTGAAAACCGAGTTCCTGGGCCCGGAAGAATATCCATTCGTCGGGAGTGCTGATGACGTAGTCCTCGCCCAATAACTGGTGGGTCTCGATGGACAACTGCTGGTTGAAACTGGCCTCTTTGACCCCAACCACGCCGGGTATCTGGCAGATGCTTTTCAACCCATTGGGGCTGATCACGATGCCGAACTGGGGGGAGTTGTAGAACATGATGGCGGTTTCGGTGTTGTCTGCCAGCAGTTTTACGTACTGGATGACCTGCTCCTCCGTCTTGGTGACCATGTAGGACGGGGCCACGATCAAAAGGTCGAACCCGGCGCCCTCGGCGTGCTTGGCCAGGGCGATCATCTCTTCGGCCGAGGTGTGGGTGACGTGGGCGCCCACGGGCCATTGGCCTCCCGCTTCATCGGCCACGATGTCCATGGTCCGCAGCCTTTCCTCATGGGTCAGGCTCCAGAATTCACCCATGCCCCAGGTACAGCCTGCTCCGGTGGTGCCCAACCGGCGGATGTGGCGTATGTTGTCGCGCATGCCCTGTTCATCCAGCTTGTTCTCGGGCGTGAAGGGGGTGATCAGCGTGGTCCATTGACCTCGCAGGGTCTCCCAGGCCCAGTCTTGCGCTTCATTCTTGGTGTAGCTCGCCATCTAGGACTCCTTATTTATCCGCTATGTATCCGCCGCGGCGGTGAGAATTATATTTGAGTACTGTTTCGGGTTCAATTGGGGACCGG
>JADFPM010000312.1 GCA_022562335.1 Chloroflexota bacterium | reverse complement strand
GAACATGCCTTGGGACGGCACCCATCTCTGGACCGCGGGATTCAACCAAGATGGCTCCCTGGGCACGCCCTTTCTGGTGGCGGGAGGAGTGGAAGAATCTATATTCCAACCCGAATGGTCGCCGGCCGGAACGCTGTACTTCGTGTCCGACCGGTCCAACTGGTGGAACCTGTACCGGTGGCAAAACGGCCGGGTTGAACCCGTCGCGCCGATGGACGCCGAGTTTGCCAAACCCCAATGGGCGCTGGCCCAGGCCACCTACGGATTTCAATCGGAATCTTCAATAATCGCCAGTTACATCCAGGGAGGCTCCTGGCATCTGGCGCGCATCGAAATAAACCCGGAAAGCACGCCGGGGCGGTTGGAACCGGTGGTCATTCCATCCTCAGAGATGGGCCGGGGCGGTTTCGCCGTCGATTCTAAAAAGGTGGTTATCGGGGCCGGTTCGCCCTCCGAGACGTATTCGATCATAAAACTCGACCTATCCAGCGATAATATCCACGTGCTGCGCCGGTCCACCGGCATTGAAGTCGATGCAGGCTGTATTTCACTTCCTCAGCCCCTTGAATTTCCCACCGAGAATGGGTTGTCGGCCCACGCCTTTTATTATCCGCCAAAGAACGACGCCTACTCCGCTCCTGCATCGGAAAGGCCGCCTTTGTTGGTGAAGAGCCACGGCGGCCCCACCGGCGCCGCCGGCGCGGCCTTGGACCTGTCCATCCAATATTGGACCAGCCGGGGTTTCGCGGTGATGGACGTCAACTACGGCGGCAGCACCGGCTACGGGCGGGAGTACCGCCAGCGGCTCCACGGGCAGTGGGGCATCGTGGACGTGGACGACTGCGTCAACGCCGCCCGCTACCTGGTCGAGCGGGGATTGGTGGACGGAGGAAGGCTGGCCATCGATGGAGGCAGCGCCGGAGGCTTCACCACCCTGGCCGTCCTAACTTTTCGGGACGTGTTTCATGCCGGGGCCAGCCACTACGGCGTAAGCGACCTGGAAGCCCTGGCCAAGGACACCCATAAATTCGAGTCCCGCTATCTGGATAGCCTGATCGGGCCCTACCCGGAGCGCCGCGACCTGTACCTGGAGAGGTCGCCAATCCACCACACCGGCGGCCTGTCCTGCCCCTTGATCCTGTTCCAGGGTCTGGAGGACAAGATCGTGCCGCCGGACCAGGCGGAGTCGATGTATCAAGCGGTGAAGGCGAAGGGAATAGCCACTGCCTATCTGGCCTTTGAGGGAGAGCAGCACGGTTTTCGCCAGGCAGCCAACATCAAGCGGGCGTTGGACGCCGAACTGTATTTCTATTCCCAGGTGTTCGGCTTCACCTTGGCCGATCCCGTGGAACCGGTGGCCATCGACAATCTATAAGGACCGGAACCTTTCACCATGGCATGGCATCCTAATATTTGATGAGTTGCCAAGTACTCTGTTCAGAGGTGTTCGATGCAGGATAATAAAATCACCGTTTATGGGGCGCCGTGGTGTCCCGACTGCCGGCGGGCCAAGCAATTCCTTGGCGAGCAACGGGTTGGCTATGACTGGGTGGACATAGATAAAGACCAGCAGGGCAGGGAATACGTTCAGCAGGTCAATGACGGCAAGCAGATAATCCCAACAATAGTGTTCCAGGACGGTTCGGTGCTGATCGAGCCCACCAATGCTGAATTGGCGGCCAAGTTGGGGATAAGCCCCAAGGCGAAGCGGGAGTTTTACGACCTGATCATCGTGGGAGGCGGCCCTGCGGGTCTGACGGCGGCGCTCTACGCCGCCCGGGAAGGCATCGAAACCCTGATCATCGAGCGCAGCGGCGTGGGCGGCCAGGCGGGCGTGACCGAGCGCATCGAAAACTACCCTGGATTCCCCGGCGGGGTGGGCGGCGGTGAGTTGGCTGACCAGATGCGGGTGCAGGCCGAGGGTTTCGGCGTGGAGATCTTGCCGGCCCAGTCGGTGACCAAGATCGCATCTCAAGACGGCTACCATATGGTGGCCACCGAAGGCGGTGACGATTATTGTTCCAAGGCATTGTTGCTGGCGCCGGGAACCACCTACCGGCGTCTGAACGTGCCCGGCGAAGAAGACCTCATCGGCGCGGGGATCCACTTCTGCGCCACCTGCGACGGGCCGTTCTACAAGGGACAGGAGCTGTTGGTGATCGGCGGCGGCAATAGCGGCATCGAGGAAGGACTGTTCCTGACCAAGTTCGCCACCAAGGTAACCGTGCTTGAGGCCCGCGACCGGTTGGGCGCCAGCCAGATCCTTCGGGACAAGGCGGCCGCCCATCCCCAGATGGAGGTGAGGTTAAGCACCACCGTCGAGGAGTTCAAGGGCGACGGCCATCTCAGTTCGGTGCTCGTTAAAGACCTGATAAGTGGGGACACCGAAGAGATGACCCCCGGCGCGGTCTTTATTTTCATCGGCCTGACGCCAAATACCGGATTCGTAAAAGACGTGGTGGATCTGGACCAATGGGGGTTCA
>JADFPM010000059.1 GCA_022562335.1 Chloroflexota bacterium | reverse complement strand
AAGTCTCCTTGGATTTGCTGGCCAATATCGCCGAGACCATGACCGAGGAACCCGATGTCATATATAAGCAGGTCATCAACCTTTCCCTCACCAGTTGGCTGTTGCCGCCGGACGCTATCGACGTGCTGGAGGATTGCACCCTGGGTGAACTCGGCCAGGCGCTCGACCAGCCCCATGCGTTGGAACAGATGAAAGGATTGGACCCCCTGTTCCGGCTTTACTTCAATCGGGTAGAGGCTGAAAGCGACCGGTCGCAGGCACATTTGACCGAGGCTAACCTTAGGTTGGTCGTAAGCGTGGCCAAGAAGTACATCGGGCGCGGCATGGCCCTTCTGGACATGATTCAAGAGGGCAATATCGGCCTGATACGGGCGGTAGAGAAATTCGACTACCGTAAGGGCTACAAATTTAGCACCTACGCCACCTGGTGGATCCGGCAGGCCATAACCAGGGCCATAGCCGACCAAGCCCGGACGATACGGATCCCGGTCCACATGGTGGAGACCATCAACAAATTGATGAGGCAACACCGCCGTCTGTTGCAGGAATACGGCCGTGAGCCCACCCCCGCCGAGATAGGCGAGGCCATGGAGATAGGCCCTGAGAAGGTCGAGGAGATCCTGAAGATCTCTCAAGAGCCCGTGTCCCTGGAAACGCCCATCGGAGAGGAGGAGGACTCCCACCTGGGTGACTTCATCGAAGACCGCAACGCCCCGGCCCCGGCCGATGCGGCATCATTCCAACTGCTTAAAGAGCAGGTGGACGAAGTTCTCCATACCCTGACCGACCGGGAGGCGCGGGTGCTGCAGCTGCGTTTCGGTTTGGAAGACGGGCGAAGCCGTACATTAGAAGAGGTGGGCCGGGAATTTGGCGTCACCCGGGAACGGATACGCCAGATCGAAGCCAAAGCCTTGAGGAAACTCCGCCACCCGACCCGCTCCCGGAAGTTAAGAGATTTCCTGGAGTAATGAGAGTGATCGAAGAACGACGAGTTGTCATAACGGAGAGGCGGGATTCCGAAAAGTTTACTCAAGAATTGTCGAAAACCCGTCAATTAGGCTACGGCAAGTTCTTGGAATTGCTGAATCAGTAATGTTATACTCAGCCGGAGCCTGATCTGGGAGGGGGAACAAGTGGACGAAATGGGAACGCCCAAGTGTATGAAATGTGAAATAGGCCAACTGGTGCCGCTTTCCGACTACGGCGGCCAGGGTGCGGCCGTACATTACAAGGCTTGGGTCTGCATAAACCCCACCTGCGGGTTCAACATCAAGATTCGCAACGGCGACATTTACCTGAACGAGCCCATCACACCGGGTGGGATGAATACCCCTAGAGTCCGTTAGTCCGGTTCGGGCCGGTCTGGCCGGTCTTGTATCAGGTGCGCTCCCTGAAATCTCCTTGGAGCCTGGTGGTGGTGGTGGATAGTGGGGGAGTAGAAGGCAAAGGAGGTGGCAAGGAGTTGCCATGGAAGCCGGTTACGATTACCTACTGATTCGCGGACGCCTGCACCGGCGTTTCTTCAATTTCTCGGGACTATTCGTTATTATCCTGGGCGCCATACTGTTGGCGTCCAGCGGAGCCTATTACGTCTATGCTGCGGCTGCCCGGGGCGGACTTCAAGAGTTAAACGCATTCGGACACGCGGGCCCGCAACCTCAGACGGGCCTGGCCGCACCGGTCCAAACCTCGAATCCCGCGGACCCTGTTTCCGATGCCGGAAGCTTTGACTCCCTTGGTATTGATTTCCTCGGTATTGACTTCCCCGATGAGAATGGCTCGAAAACCAATGCCGCCATCCCCACCGCCAAGGTGAGTACAACATCGCTGACCATTCCAGCTTCGGCCATCTCCAACAAGCGGCTTTACCCAGGAGAGGCCATCATCGCCGGAGCATGGAGCTACCCTGCGTCCTACGAGCCGCTGGCATATCGTGAGGAGATCCAACTTCAGGGTTTCGCCCCTCTAGCTATAGGCGAGGTCCTCCCAGACCAAGCACCCGCCACCCGTATAATCATTCCTTCCATCGGACTCGATTCAACGGTGGAAGAACTGGACATCGTGGACCTGGCCGGCAGCCGGTATTACGAAACGCCGGTGAACACCGTGGGTCACATCCCGGAATCGGCCAACGGCGGCGAGGCCAATAGCGCCTGGTTCTTTGGCCACACCGAAAGCCCGATCTCCGGAGAAGGGTCCGTGTTTTACAACCTGACCCAGATTCCCGGCAAACTGAACAACGGCGAAGACGTATTCATCATCACCGAAAACGGGCAAGATCGTTTTCTCTACCGGATCACGTCCACCAAAGTGGTCCATCAGAGTGAACTGGAACTGTTTGATACAAACGAGGCCACCATTCACCTGGTTTCTTGCGTCCCCCGCCTGGTGTACGATCACCGGCTGGTGGTTAGCGGAGAGTTGATCGCCAGAAACTAGGCGGCACACGACGGGTCGCCAAAGACACACGATAAGAGCGCCCCGGCTTAGCCGGGGCGCTCTTTAATCTAAAGCAATGTCATAGAAATCGCGCGGCAGGCAGGCATCGCCAACCGGACATCAAGAGGAGTCTTCCTCGTTGACCCTGCTGACCTTTAGTTTTCGTAACCGCCTGCCCATTATGGATATGACTTCGATCTTCAGGTGGTCGGTGGTCACCGAGTCACCGACTTGGGGTATGCGTCCCAGGGTTTGATAGACGTAACCTCCCACCGTATCCACATCGTCGCTTTCAATCTTGGTGGCGAACAATTCTTCTATATCCGTGGTGGATATCCCAGCGTTCACAACCACCGTGCCATCGGGCATATGCACCAACTCGGACTCTCTGTTTTTGGAAAACTCGTCTTCAATCTCTCCGACTATCTCTTCCAGCAGGTCTTCCATGGTCACCAGGCCCTCGGTGCCACCGTACTCGTCCACCACTATCGCCATTTGAACGCCCCGGTCCAGCATTTCTTCCAGTAGGTCGTCGAGCCGTTTGGTCTCTGGAATGAAAAACGCCGGGTGCAACAACTCGCCCAGGGCGGGGGTTGGTTCCGCACTTGCCAGGGAGGCCAGGACCTCTCGGGAGTGTACGATGCCAACTATCCGGTCTTCGGTCTGCTCGTAAACGGGGAGACGGCTGTGGCCTCCCTTGACCATCGCATCAGCCACCTGTTTGATGCTGCATTCGGTGTCCACGGCCACCATGTCCAGGCGGGGCACCATGATCTCATGAGCATCGGTTACGTCCAAGCGCAGGATCGACCGGAGCATCTCCCGGTCGCGCTGGTCCAAGTTGATCAACTCCTCTTCGGTGAGCACCGGTTCTTCGGGGCCGGTAAACCCGCCGGCGTAGGATTCATCAACGTTTGGACCACGGGATGAACCGTTTTGGCCTGATCCAGCATTTCGTTGCGCAACTCGGGGCCAGAGGGCCCAATTGAGCCGCCGCATGCCAGACCACGCCGTGATCCGTTCAACGGCTATCACGAGAACCAGGATCCCCAGCGCGAGAAGGGATGCCGTCCACCACCCCAGTCCGTTGATCTTGGATACCAGGGCAAGGCCCGACAGCGCCAGGGCGATGACGCAACCGTGCTTAAGGAAAGTCAGGGCTATAAGCAACCAGCGTGAGAATCTGCCGTCTCTAGCGAATAGATTGGCGGAGCTGCGGTAATGCTGAAGCAGGCTAAAATAAAAGAAGAGAACGAAAGATGCGGCGAAGACCGATGATAATGGTAGTAAGTCTGTTTCCAATAAACCTAAACCCTCCCGGGCACCCATAATCGTACCTGAACCTATGGGTGTTTACCGCCAGGAGGTCAACTAGACTTGGTGTTCCTATCCAATATCTTAGCAGGTACCCCCACCGCCAGTCTACCCGCCGGAACGTCGTTTATGACGACTGCGCCTGCGCCGGTGACGGCGTTCTTCCCAACCGTCACGGGGGCCACCAGCATGGTGTCGCAACCAATGAACGCGCCGTCGCCAATGACCGTACGGTGTTTATCCTTGCCGTCATAGTTGCAGGTGACCAGCCCGGCCCCCAGGTTGGCCGCGGCGCCGATGGAAGCATCGCCGATGTAACCAAAATGCCCCATCATTGCATCACGGGCAAACCGGCTTTCCTTGACCTCCACGTAATTGCCGATGTGGACCCCCGATTCTAGATAAGCCCCGGGACGCAGATGGCTGAACGGTCCCATGTCCACGTCGTCTTCCATGGTAGCCCCTTCCAAAGCCGAAGCCGTTATTCGGCACCGGTTGCCCACCGACGAGTCGCTGATGGTGGTGTTGGGACCTATTTGGCAATCCTCTCCGATGGCGGTGGACCCACCGATCATGGTGTTGGGGAGTATCACCGTGTCCCGGCCAATGGTTACGCTAGCTTCGATGTAAACCGACCCCGGGTCCATCACACTCACGCCGGCCAGCATCCAAGACTCGCAGATCCGCCGGCGTTGCTCCGCCTCTACCGCGGCCAGTTGAACCCGGTCGTTCACCCCGATGATGTCGACGGCTTCCGCGGCATTGGCCGACCCGATCGACGCGCCTTGGCCAGCGCCCAGTTCCGCCAGGGCAGTCAGATATTTTTCGCCTTTCTCGCTGGGTTGGATCTTGACGACGTTCTCCCACAGCCAGGAGCCGTCGAAGCAATATACCCCGGCGTTGACCTCGGCGGTCTGGTCAGGCCCCAAATCGGACTCCACAGCCTCGACTATCGACGTGATCTGCCCATTTGCATTTCGTTGAATCCGGCCCAGATCTTGTGCGGACGGCGCGGTGGCGGAAAGGACCGTCATGCTATGAGATTCCGATAGGTGGAGCTTCATCTGCTCTTCAACCGACTCCAGCCTGATCAGGGGCGCGTCGGCGCCTTGCACCAATATATGCGCGGCTTGGCCGTCCAGGATCTGACCGGCCCGGGCAACCGCGTCCCCAGTGCCCAAGGGCTCGGGTTGGATCACCACCTCCGCGTCTGCACCCAACGCGGATTTGATTTGCTGGGCGTTGGCTGGAGACGCCACCACCACGATGCGGCCAATGCCCAAACCTTTCAAAAGGTCGACAGGATAGCGGACCATCTCCTTGCCGCATACCCGGTGCAACGGTTTGGAAAGCCGCGAATTCATCCTCTTGCCCTGTCCGGCTGCTAACACGACTCCGGCCCACTGGTCCATGACGGCACCTCAATCTACGCTTGACGGTCGGTTGCTCGTTGATGGGTGGTAATCCACACCCGCACACGCCGGCCCGGCGATCACTGCGCTATTATCACTTTAGTGAGAGGGTTCGGTCATCGGATGGGAACCAATGGGCTAATTATACCAACGGATGGCTCGATCTCACCAAAGGTTCTCGGCGTTGACAACCAATTCTGGCCACGGCACAATTGCGCTGTCTTCACCTGTTCGATTCTACGGCAGAATCGGGCCTCCTAGATGAAATTCCAAGGTATCCCGCTGCTGGAGGAACAAACAATGGACCGGGAGCAAATACCCTTCCTTTCCGCGACCGAACTTGGCAACTTGATCAAAAGCCGGGAAGTGTCGCCGGTAGAGGCTACCCAGGCCTACTTGGACCGCATAGACAAGGTCGATGGAAAGCTCAACGCCTATATCACCGTGTGCCGCGATGAAGCCCTGGCCGATGCCCGCCGGGCGGAAGGCGAAATAGCTGCCGGAGGCTACAAAGGCCCGATGCACGGTATCCCGGTGGGGGTGAAAGACCAATTCTATACCAAGGGCATCCGCACCACCGGCGGCTCCAATATACTCAAGGACCTGGTGCCCGATGAAGACGCCACCGTCGTCGCCAACCTGAAACAGGCGGGCGCGGTATTGCTGGGCAAACTGAACATGAGCGAGTTCGCCATGGGCGACGCCTTTCACCACCCATACGGGCGTCCCCGCAATCCCTGGGACCTTTCCCGCAATCCGGGCACCTCCAGCAGCGGATCAGGAGCGGCCACCGCTGCCTTCCTGTGCGCCACCTCTTTGGGCGAGGACACCGGAGGCTCCATACGAGGACCGGCGGCATTCTGCGGCCTGACGGGCATCCGGCCCAGTTGGGGGCGGGTCAGCCGCTACGGCGTCCTGGGGGCCTCCTGGTCCATGGATATCGCCGGGCCCATCTCCCGCACGGTAGCCGATTGCGCCATCACCCTGGCGGCCATCGCCGGATACGATCCCAAAGACCCCTACACCTGGGACGTGCCGGTGCCCGACTACTTGGCGGCAATGACCGGAGATATCGGAGAAATCAAGGTCGGCGTGATCCGCGAGCGCGTTTACACCGATGCGGTGGACCCGGACATACGCGATGGAGTGGTCAAAGCGATCTCGGTGCTGGGCGAACTGGGGGCCAACGTTGAGGAGATCTCCATACCGCTGATCGCCGACTCCGCCCCCATCTCCGCCGCCGTGACCGCCGTCGACGCGGTCAACGTCCACCGCCAGGGGATGCGCGACCACCTGGACCAGTACGACCACAATATTCGGATACGCCTGCTGACCGGCAGCGTCATGCCGGCCCAGGCACATCAGAAAGCGGTCCGGCTGCGAGAGATGCTTCGGCGCCAGATCCTAGAGGCGTTGGAAAAGGTGGACGTCTTGGTCATGCCCACGTCTTCCATCCCCGCCTCGCTGCTGCCCACCAAGGCGGGCGTCAACAGCAAAGAAGAGGTCCTGGAAGGCTTTGCCGGACGGCGGGGCTTCACGGCCCCCTTCAACCTGGCCAGCCTGCCCGCCCTATCCGTCGGCTGCGGGTTCACGCCGGAAAATCTGCCCATCGGTCTGCAGATCGCGGGCAAGCCCTTCGATGAATCAACCATATTCCAGGTCGCCCACGCCTACCAGCAAGCCACCGATTGGCACACGCGGCGTCCGCCGGTGTAGCGGGTAGCTGTCAGCGGTCAGCGTCAGCCGTCAGCCATCAGCGGCCAGGGGACATTAAACCTCAGTGGAGCTACGTCACCATGTCACAAGCGTATCAATTAAGCGTCGCCCAGGCGGCGCGGCAGATCGCCCAGGGGGAGCTTTCTCCGGTGGAGTTGGTGGAATCGTTGCTGCGGCGCATCGAATCCCTGGGGCCCGGGCTGAAGGCATGGGTGTATCTGGACCAGGAAGCCGTCCTCGCCGAGGCTAGGATAAAGGCCGAGGAAGTAAAATCCGGCGCAGCGTTGGGTCCGCTGCACGGGGTCCCCATCGGGCTGAAGGACATCTACTACACCGCCGGGATCCCCACCACGGCCTGCTCCCGGCTATACGCCGATTTCGTGCCCGAATACGACGCCACCACCGTGACCCTGATGAAGAACGCCGGCGCCATCATGCTGGGCAAGACGGTGACCACCGAGTTTGCCTGTCTCGATCCCTCTCCCACGTTGAACCCTTGGAACGCCAAGCACACCCCGGGCGGTTCCAGCAGCGGCTCGGCCGTGGCGGTGGCGGTCAAGATGTGCCCGGCGGCCATGGGCTCCCAGACCATCGGTTCCGTGCTGCGCCCCGCCTCGTACAACGGCGTGGTGGGTTTCAAGCCCACCCTGGGCCGGGTCAGCCGCCACGGGATAATCCCCGTCAGCTGGTCCCTGGATACGGCAGGTTGGATCACCCGCACCGTCGAGGATGCCGCCCTTTTATTGGACGTCATGGCGGGCGCAGACCCCCAGGACCCGGTGGCGTCCACACTGGAACCGGAAGACTACGTGAAGGCCGCCACCTCCCCGGCCGCTCCACGGATAGGGTTGTTGCAGGGATATTTCCATGAGAACTCCGATGCCGAGACCCGCTCACACATGGAGCAGATCGCCGAGAGATTGAGCCGCGCCGGGGCAACGGTGGAGGAGATCACCCTTCCCGGCAGCATAGAGACCGCCATGGACGACCAACGGCTGATCATGGCCGTGGAGGGCGGCGCGTTCCACCAGGAAATGTTCCGGACCCGCTCGGAAGAATACCAGCCCCTGTTGCGGGAGATGTTGCGCTGGGGACTGGAAGCCAGCGCGGTAGACTATTCCCGGGCCCTGGAACGCCGGCTGCGGTTCATCGCCGATATGAAGGACGCCGCGGCGAAGGCCGATGTCTTGTTGACCGCTTCGACGCCGACGCCGGCGCTGGCCGACTTGACCAACACCGGCAACTCCATGTACCAGGGCCCTTGGACGTCCTGCGGTCTGCCGGCCATCTCAATCCCATCGGGCCTGGCCACGTCTGGGCTTCCCCTGGGTATCCAGCTGGCGTCGGCCCACTTTCAGGAAGCACGCCTCCTGGCCGCCGCCCGTTGGTGCGAATCGGTGCTAGACGTTCAGCTCTCCCCGCCGGAGAAATAGCTATCAGCTATCAGCTATCAGCTATCAGCTATCAGCTATCAGCTATCAGCTATCATTGGAAAGGATCAGCACAATAGCCCCCCCTTTGCAAATGGTGGTTGGGGGGATTTAAACCGCCAATCCACCCACCAACGTAAAGCCCAGAGACCCGCCGGCGGCCCGTAAGCTGACCGCTGAAAGCTAAATGCTGACAGCTAAAAAGGAGGACAACCATGCAGGCCAATATACCCACCGAAGAAGAAGTCCTGGGTTATTTCAAGTCCCTCTCCAATTGGGGACGGTGGGGCGATGACGACCAACTGGGCGCCCCAAATCTGATAACCCCGGAGAAGACCAAGCGAGCCATCGCCACCGTGCAGGAAGGCACCACCATCACCCTGTCCCGCACCGTTAATTTCGAACCGTCGCTCGACGCGCCGATACCCCCGATGCATTTCATGGTGGAGAGCGGCGAGGGCTGGGCCTCCGGCGACAAGGTCACGTCCCGGCCCAACGCGGCGGCCACCGATTACTTTGGCATGATCTTCCACGGCGCCACCATCACCCACGTGGACAGCCTGGCCCACTTTTTCTGGGAGGGCAAAACCTACAACGGCAATCCAGCCCACATGGTGTCCACCAACCTGGGAGCAACTGTGTGCTCGGTGGAAGAGGCCAAGAACGGCATCGTGACCCGAGGCGTACTGGTGGACGTTCCAATGATGAGAGATATCGACTGGGTGGAGCGGGGCGAAGGGGTGATGCCCGAGGACATATTGCGGGCCGAGGAACGCTGTGGCTTCAAAGTTGAAGAGGGCGACCTGCTGCTGATCCGCACCGGCCAGCTCCACCGCAGGAACCTGGAAGGCCCCGTGGACCGTTCCGCCGGTTCAACGGCGTGCCAAGCGGCCTGCCTGCCCCTGTTTCACGAGAGGGGCATCGCCATGTTGGGCTCGGACACGGGCAACGACGTCAGCCCTCCCCAGTACACCACGGTGCTCAGTCCCATCCACCAGGTGGGCATCACCGCCATGGGGCTGTGGATACTGGACAACGCCAACCTGGAAGACCTTTCTCAGGCGTGCCGGGAGAGAAACCGCTGGGAGTTCTTGGTGTCCATCGGCCCCTTGAGGCTGCACAACACCACCGGGTCCCCGGTGAACCCCATCGCCATCTTCTAGGGGTTTCCCGGACTCGTCCGGCGCCGATATTCCGGCTCTAACGGAGCGAACCCGGTATCACTTGTTTAATCTTCGGCGGATTGGCTTAATAACATACCTGGGTACCCATCGCGGGTTTTTCCTCCGGCTGGGATGTATGGTTGGAGGGGGAGGGGCTCCCGCGGTGGGTCTCATATCTGCCAGGCCCCAGCGAATTCCCGGCAACCGCCGGCCGGCGCGCTAAAGCCGGGAAGCTCTCCCACCGGGATCCGCATCTTGCGGGGATCGCGTCCAAAACCAAAATGCCGCCGGTCTCACCTGCCCAGACGGGCCAGCCATCTGACCAACCCACCCATCTTGCCCGACAATAACCGATCGACCTGCACTTCAGCCGCCAACTGCATGTTCCCCATCGAATAGGTGGGGTAGACGTGGATGGACTTGGCGATGGCGCCCAGACTGATGCCGTTATCAATGGCCAGGGTCCATTCGTGGATCATCTCGCCGGCCCGCCGGCTGACCACCGTTGCACCCAAAACAGTCCCGTTCTTTTTATGGACGACTTTGATGAACCCCGGTTCATCTCCGCCGCCGGCGGTTACCGCCCGGTCCACGCTGGCCATGGGCCAGGTAGAGACTTCCAAGGCGGAGCCGAACCTTGCCCTCGCCTCGGCTTCGGTCAACCCGGCATGGGACACCTCCGGGTCGGTGAAGGTGGTCCATGGCACGGATTCCAACACCGCGCGGGTGGAACCGGGCAAAAAGGCATTACGAACGGCCATGAACCCCTGCCAACCGGCATAGTGGGTGAACTGGTGGCCCCCGGCGCAATCTCCGGCGGCGTAGATATGTTTCTGCGACGTTCGCAATCGCCGGTCCACCCCAATACCCTGGGGGCCAAATGCCACCTCCGCCCGGTCCAGGCCCAAGTCATCAACGTTGGGCCGGCGGCCAACCGCCACCAATAGGGCGTCCCCGGTCAACTCTTCTTGCCCCAGCGTCACTTTGACTCCTTTCCCGTTTTGAGTGATGCCCTCCACCATATGCCCCAAGCGAAGGTCAACGCCCTCGCCGGTCAAACTCTGCGCCAGTACCTGGGCAGCCTCCGGCTCGTCGTGGAGCAGGATCCGGTCCGCCCCTTCGACCAGGGTCACCCGGCTGCCCAACCGGCAGAAGGCTTGAGCCAGCTCACACCCGATGGGCCCTGCCCCCATGACCACCAGGCTTGCGGGCAACTCCTCCAGATCCCAGACCGTTTGATAGGTCAAATAGCCGGTTTCGTTCAGGCCGGGTATGGGCGGGATGAAGGGGCGGGCGCCGGTGGCGATGAGAAAACGCCGCGCTTTTAGCTGGGCATCACCCACGGCCAGTGTATGAGGGTCGATGAACCGCGCCTCTCCTTGGATCACCTGGATTCCGCTGCTCTCCATCAAGTCAGGAGCCTCCCTGGAATAAACCCGCTCCACGGCCTCACGCACCCGTGACATGACCTTTTTCAGGTCGATCTGGGTTCGCTGGGGCCGTTGCGGGTTGTCCATCCCCAAGTACGCGGCTTCAGCCACCTCGTGAACGGTATTGGCTATATTGAGCAGGGTCTTACTGGGAATGCAGCCGGTCCAGGTACAGTCGCCACCCAGACGGTCTTTTTCAACCAGGGCCACGCTCAAGCCCAACTGCGCCGCAAAGGCCGATGCGGTTAGCCCAGCCGAGCCAGCCCCAATGACAACCAGGTCGTATGCTTCGCTCACCTTATTCTCCGACACCGATTCGCCGATTCAGTTTGAAGGACGACAGACAGGAATCTTGAATTGGGTCACTGATACATCCTGGCAGCAATCAGCGTTATCAACCCCGTTCGTGGTGAGCAGCGATACGTCCGCCGCAGGCAGATCAGGACAGGCCTGTCGAACCATCCTTCCAGAAACGGACCCTTCGTCCTTCCGCGGAAGGATCAGGACGAACGGAAGATTCTAACGGGGATTTACAAAACTTGTTGCTAGAGTAAGATGCTGGATTCTTGGTGAAAGGTTTTGACTAGGCGCCAGCGGAGATCATCCGCCACCTGGGGCCCGGTGGTCAGGATGTGCCCAGCATACGGCAGACGCGCCTA
>JADFPM010000058.1 GCA_022562335.1 Chloroflexota bacterium | reverse complement strand
AGCATGTTCTTGATGAACCGCTCGTGACCGGGCACGTCGACGATGCTGACCTCCCGGCCGCTGGGCAGGGTCAGCCAGGCAAAGCCCAGATCCACGGTCATCTCCCGCTCTTTCTCTTCGGGCAGGCGGTCGGGGTCGATGCCGGTCAGAGCCTTGACCAGGGTGGACTTGCCGTGGTCAACGTGCCCAGCGGTGCCTATGACGTACATGGTCGGTGGTCCTTCGATTCGTCACGCCAGTTTCTAGCCTAATTGGCGACAACTATGGTCTGATCACATGCCGGATGGTCAGAAGTTGAATGGGCAAATGGGTTCTCGCATTTTGCGATAAATACTGATCTTCTTTTATGCTCCGGTCAGCTCCCTGGCGTGGAGAATCTCTCCCTCGCGCATGGGTCGGACATCGGCTTCGGTAAGGGTTAGCAGTGCGGCTGTCCTGCCTTCCCCGGTCACGAACTCGACTTCGAAAACGGCGGTCTTGGGAAAACAATGCACCACAGCCCCTACGTCACCGGCCTTGAGTTTATGTTCTAAGATGTCGCGCATCAGGACCACGGTATCCATCTCTTGGTTCATGGGATATTTCTCTTTTTTTAATCAAATGGGATACGCGGTCACGAAACGTGGGGATAAGTCGTCGGTATCTATAATCCACACCGTTGGGACCTGTAAAGATCGACCATCGGGTGACATTAGCACACCGTCGATCACATATTTAGTGCCGTACCTGGTCTCGACCGATTCAGTCACATGCCGATCATGGGCAATGTCTAGGAAATCTTGCTCCAAAGCACCCACGTTGTTCTCATCATACCCCAATTCCCTCAGTATCCGTGCTTTGAACCGGCCTACGGGATGGGTATTAGATAACAAATATCCGGTGATTTTCAGTTCCGGAATATAGGCTTCCTCCTGATTTGGCAGCCACAAGTTCACCCCACGAACTTGGTGAAAACCTGGTTGGCTATCAGGTAGGCGGTTTTGGTCAGGCGAAGTTGGCTGCCTTTTTGCTCCAGAAGACCGTCGGCAACCAACCCCTGGATCTCGGAACCGAAGTGGGTTTCCAGGTCCCGGCCCACCCTGGCCGAAGCTTTGGCCAGGTCCATCCCGTCCAAAAGGCGCAGGCCCAGGAACATGGCCTCGCCACATTCGGTGTCGGGATCGATGTGTTCCTGGCCTCCGACTTGAGGGATTGATTCCAACGCCTCGGAGGTGATGGAAGATAACGGCGCGGGGTTTGCCTCACGCCATTTTTGGACCTGGGAAATGTAGCCGCGGGGCGAGTCCATATCCCAAAACCGGTGACCGTTCAGGCAGGAATGAGCGCCGGGGCCCACGCCAAGATAGTGTTTGCTGAGCCAGTAGGCCAGGTTGTGCCGGGCTTCGCAACCGGGGAACGACCAGTTGGATATCTCGTAATGGCCATAGCCAGATTCCTCCAGCACGTCCTCCGCCCGGTGATACATGTCGGCGGCCAGGTCCTGGTCCGGCGCTGGAAGTTGGCCCTGGGATACCCAGCTTTGCAGGGGTGTCCCCTCTTCCAGGGTCAGCGCGTAAAGCGAGACGTGCTGGGGCGCCAGGTCCGTCAGCTTGGCCAGGGTGTCTTCCCACTGGGCCATGGTCTGCCGCGGGATGCCGTACATAAAGTCCAGATTCACGTTGGTGAATCCGGCGTCGCGGGCGGCTTCCAAGGCCGTCACCGCCGTGTCCGCGTCATGCCGGCGGCCCAAAAGAGTAAGCAGGTCGTTGTTGAAGCTCTGCGTGCCGATGCTCAGGCGGTTGACCCCCTGTTGCAACATCCGTTGGCAGGCCGCCTGGTCCAGGTCTCCCGGGTTGGCTTCAACGGTTATCTCGGCGGTTTCATCGAGAATGAAGGCATCGCGGGCCGTAGATAGGACCTCGCCTAATCGGCCTTCGGGCAGGTAAGAGGGCGTGCCGCCGCCAAAGAAAACCGTGTTGACCGGGGGATGGCCGAGGACCTTTCCCCACAGCTCCAACTCCACCCGGAGGGCGTCGAGGAACGGGTCCATCAGGTTGTCGATGCCCTGATAGGTGTTAAAGTCGCAGTAGGGGCACTTGGTCTTGCAGAAGGGTATGTGGATGTAAAGGGAAATGCCGTTTTCTTGGATACTTTTCATGATTGATGGCGGTGCCGGCCGGCTGGTCTCGGGCCTCTGTTATTCGTCGTCGTCGACGATCCGGGCCGAGCCGTCAACCACCTTGGACGGGTCTTTGTCTTCCGGGCGGTCGCCTTTGAGAGAGGAGCCTGTCAGTTCGTCTATCACGTGTTTGGGGGCCAACTTGGTCAATAGGAGGCCCGCCAGGCCCATGATTATGAGGTCGTCGAAGCGTCCCACTATAGGGAGGCGGTCATTAAGAAAGTCGTAGGGAGACACCACGTAAATAACCGCCAGTGGGACCAGCATCCTGAGGAAGATCGGCACCCTTTTGTCAAAGGTCAAACGCCAGACCAGGCGCAGAAAACGGAAGATCGGCGGCAACAGCCGCGGTCCGAACATGTAAAGCAGCGGTATGGCCAGACGAAGCATCGAACCACCTGCCTGAAACCGGTAATCCTGTTTGAATTATAGACCAGGGCCGGATAACTTGACAGACCCCGGTGATTTGACCGGCCCGGGTCACTCGGCTGGCCGATAAAACGGAATGACCGGCTTAGACCAATCGAGTGCGGGCTGGCTCTGGAAATACACGGTATTCCGGGCTGTCCCAGAGCCATCTTTACTATATACTGTACGCGAGATGGGCGGAACCGGCTTTATCCCGGCAGGCGCGGCGATCCATGAGTTCCCCATCGTTCGTACGTTGGGGCGCGCCGGGTCTGGATGAGTGGGGGAACCCGATGAAGGTGCGGTGAATATGACCTCTGCTGGACAGCAAAAGACCATCGGCGAACTAAAAGCCAGTTCCTACCGGGTGGTTCCAGTCCGGGAAGAGTTGCGGAATAACCTGATTGCCAAGATCAAGGCCGAGGAGGTAGTGTTCCCCGGCATCATTGGATTCGATCAAACGGTGATACCCCAATTGGAAAACGCCATTTTGGCAGGGCAAGACGTGATCCTGTTGGGGGAACGGGGCCAGGCCAAATCGCGCTTGATCCGGAGTTTGACCACACTGCTGGACGATTTCATACCCAAGATCGCCGGTTGTGAGATCAACGACAATCCCTACGCTCCCATATGCCGGGCCTGCTTGAACCTGGTGGCGGAGCAAGGCGACGAGACCGAGATCGAATGGCTTGTTCCCGAGGACCGATATTCGGAAAAGCTGGCCACGCCGGATATTTCCATCGCCGATCTGATAGGCGAGATAGACCCCATAAAGGTCGCGGAAGGGCGCCATCTGTCCGATGAACTGGTGATCCATTACGGCCTGGTGCCCCGGACCAACCGGGGAATCTTTTGCATCAATGAGTTGCCCGACCTGGCCGAACGTATCCAGGTGGGTCTTTTCAATCTCATGGAGGAGCGGGACATTCAGATCAAGGGATACCGCATAAAACTGCCCCTGGACATCTACGTGGTGTCGACCGCCAACCCCGAAGACTACACCAACCGGGGACGCATCGTGACCCCGTTGAAGGACCGGTACGGGTCCCAGATCCATACTCATTACCCCAAGACCAACCAAGATGAAATGATCATCATGGAGCAAGAACGAACCCGGTTCCCAGATGAGGACCGGGTGGTCGTTCCAGACTACATGAAGGAGATATTGGCTGAGATCACCGCCCAGGCCCGGCAGAGCAGCGAGATAAATCAGCGCTCCGGGGTCAGCGTACGGGTATCGATATCAAACTACGAGACGTTGTTGGGCAACGCCTTGCGCCGTTCCATCACCCACGGAGACGACTGGGTCTGCCCCAGGACCAGTGATCTGGCGTACATCGTGGCCTCTTTTTCCGGGAAGATCGAGTTGGAGACCTTTGAGGAAGGCCGGGAAAGCAGGGTAACCGACGATCTGACCCGGCGGGGTGTGTTGCGGATCTTTGGCAACTATTTTGAGGTGGAAGAACTGGAAGATGTGGTCACCGCTTTCGACCTCGGCGAAGCGGTGGAGATTGGAAGTGAGAAGAGGGCTTCCGATTACCCCGCGATAATGGAAAAAGTAGACGGGATGGCCGCTGCGGTGAAAAAACTGACCAGCGACCAACGCCCGGAAGTGGTGGCCTCCGCCGTTGAATTCGTGCTGGAGGGCCTGCATCTCAACCGGCGGTTGAACTGCGAACGGACCGAGGTTGGTTCGATCTACCGCCGCTAGCCGGCGGAGTGTTGATAAGAAAGGCGTGGCCTGGCCGCGGGCTAAATTTGTTGGGTGGTCTTCAGGTACCCCACGGCTTTGTCCACCGTGTCGTCCGAGTGCGGCGCCGTTCTGCCTCTCGCCAAGTCGTAGATCGTTTGTAATATTCGGAACGCCGGGTCATAGGGCTTAGACGAGTACAGCCGGTCGATGGTGCGCTTGTCTTCTCCCAACAGACTCAGGGTGTAAAGGGCCCCCTCCCGGCTGATGTCGATCGACATGTCAGGGAGCGAAACGCCGTATGAATTTCGCATAATCCCGACTTCCCAGGCGATTTTCCCATTTCTGGCCCGCTGTAGCAGTTCTTCGGCCAAGTGCATCATGCGCGTGTTATCCATTACCTTCTTCCACGCATGGACCCCGTCTCGGGCCCATGGCCACCTCCGAATACCCCTCCCACCAAGCGATATTATCAGATATGGCCGGAAGACTCCGTTCCCAACTTAAGCGAGTTTCAGCGGGATTTGTGGATGCCGGCCAAAAACAGAACCACGTTTCGGCCCCAAGTTCTTTCTATGGGGTGTTAAGGCTTGTGAAAGGGGTTGGCGATCCACGGTGACACCCAGACGTTGACCCTGCCGTTGGGAATGCCTATTATTAGAACAAATGTTTTAATAATAATGGGTGTTAAACCCATTGGAATGCGGAGGGACCATGGCCGGCGCCGAGGTACAAGAGATACACTGCAAGACTTTGCTCAATCGGATCGACGTGCCTGGATTTCCCTTCAAATGGACCATGAACCCCTACCGGGGCTGCCGCCACGCCTGCCGCTATTGTTACGCCCGGCCAACCCATGAGTTTTGGGGACTTGATGCCGGACGGGAGTTCGAACAAAGGGTCTTTGCCAAGGTCAACGCGCCCCAGGTGCTGCGGTCGGAACTGCGCAAACCCAAATGGCGCGGGGAGCCCATAGCCATCGGCACTGCGTCGGACCCCTACGAACCCGCCGAATCCCAGTACCGGTTGACCCGTCAGATACTGGAAGTGTTGAGGGATTTTCGAAATCCCGTTTCCATCACCACCAAAGGCGTACTGGTGCGCCGGGACGTGGACGTGCTGAAGGAGTTGAGCGAGGTAGCCGGGGTTCAGGTGTCATTCAGCGTGGGAACCATCGACGACGATGTCTGGAAGGAGACCGAGCCGGGGGCGCCGGCGCCCATGGCGCGCCTGGAAGCCATGCAATTCCTGGTGGAAAACGGCATCAATGCCGGTGTGTCCATGGCCCCGATACTTCCCGGATTATCCGACAGCCCAGAGAGCATAAACGCGGTGGTTGAAGCCGCCGCGGATCACGGCGCCCGGTTTCTGTCGGCCAACCTGCTGTTCCTCAAACCCGGATCCAAGGAATGGTTCATGCCGCTCATCCGTGAGTCGCACCCTCATTTGGCCCCTGGTTACGCCCAGTTGTACCGCAAGACATACGCTCCCCAAGACTATACCCGAAGCGTGCTAAAGGTGGTGGATGAGGCCAGGGATCGTTGGGGCCTGGTGGCTCCCAAACCGCCCCGGCTACTTCCGGGTCCGCAGATGCAGATGGAATTGGCTTTGACGGCTTAGGTCAGGCGCCGGGGAGTCAAACTTCTTAGGGTGGGTCCACGCCGTTGACCAGAGGAGCTTCAGTTGGCGGTGGTTCAGTAACGAGAGACGTTGATCTCCACCATCTTGCCGGTGACCAAGAAAATCACTCGTTCGGCGATATTGGTGGCGCGGTCGGCGATGCGTTCCACGTCGTGGGCGACCCAAAGCAGGTGGGTAGCCCGCTCGATGGTTTTGGGGTCCTGGATCATGAACAACAACAGTTCCCGGTAGACTTGGTCGTAAAGCTCGTCAACCTCGTCATCGCTCCGGCATACGTGTTCCGCCTTCACCAGGTCCCGGTTGATCAGGGCGTCTATGCTGTCGCGTAGCATTACGGTGGCCTTATCGGCCATGCGGGGAATGTCGATGAGAGGTTTCAACGTCGGCGCGTCGCCCATCATCAGGCTGATCTTCGATATGCCCTCGGCGTAGTCCCCCATGCGTTCCAGTTCCACCACTATGTGCAGCAGGGCGATTATGGTCCTCAAATCTCGTGCCATCGGCTGCTGGGTGGCGATCAGGTCCATGCAACGCTCTTCGATCTCAAACCGTTTCTGGTCTATGTAGTCGTCCTCAGCCACGATCTGGCGTGAATCTTCCAGGTCCCGGCGTTTGAGGGCGTCCACCGACCGGAGCACGGCCTTTCCCACCACGCCGGCGAGAACCGATATCTCTTGCTGCAGGATGCCCAACTGTTGGTCCAGGTCTTCTCTTGGCATTTCAGACCTTCGTCCAGAAGGGCGCCCGTTGGCGTTGTTTCTCCAACAGGCTTTCGTCCATTAGCTCCGGCTGGCCGCCGATTTCCGGCTGGGGAGTGGAGTATCCGAGGGCTTCAAAAACCCTCGGATCGGTATAGTATCCGTTGTAGGCCTGCCGCACCAACTCGTCGAAGAACGCCGGTTGCGATGATTCCATGCTTTCCAATGTTTGATCTTGCTCCGGTCCTGTGGCCGCGGCAAAGGCTTTACCGGTCAATCGAGTGCTGGTGACCTCGATGGTTGCCAGGCCCTGGGTGAACAGCCTGGTTTTGGCGGGGCTTACGGCGGCGGCGGCTTCAATGAATCGGGCCACGCCCAGGTCGCCTGCGCCGGGCATATCGCCTTCCACCGGGATGATCCGGTTGAGGGCGGCAGTCAGTGTTTGCGACTGCCCTTGGGAGAATATGTGATTCAACTGAGCCATGACTCCCTAACCCCAGCGATCTCAGCTCCATCGGTGAATCCAATCTTAGGAGACATTGCCGCAAATCACAGTGTGACCCAGGATTGGCGCTGGAAACCAACAAACAGGAACGTGAAAAATCTTCTTAGTACCTGCAAGGGTACCCTTCCACGGCGAAAGGTGTCAATCTGGATTCACGTTGCTAACCAGGCAGAGTTTCATTGTGGGCCAGAATTTCCAGGTAGTATCATGGAGGAAGATTACCGGCGGTAGCTTCAACCATTATCAATGGGACGAAGCCTGGGGCCGGGATGAAGCCGGAGGCAACAGCCCCAACCGCAGGGGGCGACGGCGGACCGGCAAGGCCGCGATTCTCCATGCTCAGACGCTATAAACCTCACCTCTTGGAATTGGGCCTGATTGCCGGCGCGTACCTGGTTTACCTCCTGGCTCGGGGATTGGCCTTTTCCGACGTAGATGCAACGGCGTTGTCCAACGCTGAGAAGGTGGTCTCCCTGGAAAAAGGCCTGGGCATTTTCTGGGAACCGGGATGGCAGGCGTGGGCTTTGGGCAATGCCCAACCTCTGGTGGTGGCTCTAAATTGGGTTTACATCGGCACTTACTGGCCGATCATTTTTCTATTGGGTTTTTTGGTGTACCAGAAGGACCGGCGGGTCTATTACCATTACCGCAATGTATTCCTGCTTGGCTTCGGGTCCGCCCTGGTGGTTTTCACCCTGTTTCCCCTGGCCCCGCCGTTCGTGGTTTCCCCGTTCCCGGCGGCTCCCCTCAATGAGGTTGACCGGCTGATCAATACCATTCAAGAGTTGGGTCCTTCATTCTACGGAGGCCCTGAGATGGCCCCTCTCTACAATACCAACGCGGCGATGCCCAGCTTGCATTTCACCTGGACGGTGGTTTTGGGGGTTTTGTGGGTCCAGCGGTCACGCGGCGTTGTGAAATCACTGGGCGTGGCGTATCCGGCGCTCACCTTTTTTGCTATCACCGTGACGGGGAACCATTATATTTTGGATGCCGTCGCAGGCGGTACGCTGGCGTTCATATCCCTAGGGCTGATGGAATTGTGGACCCGTCGCCGGAAAATCTTTGCTTCTGCCACCGGAATCAGCGGTTGATTTAGCCGTTCCCTGGGATCTGCCGGGCGGGTATTGATGAGAGGGTGGTTGGACCCCGGCGGAAGCGGCGCCTGAGAACATTCCTATGGGAACAACGGCACCCCCCGCAGAACCGACGAGAACAGTATCAACGCCACCGCCGGAGTTTGGCGCTAACGGCCCGCGCCCACCCTCATGATCGCCTGGTTAAGAAACTTGGTGACGTGGGGCAGCACCAGTTCCGCGGCCCTCGATGTCTCGCCGTGGTTCAAACCGGGAAAGGACGCGAATGCGGCGTTGGGTATCAACTGCGAGGCTTCTTTGGCCCCGGCGAAGAAACCATCGGCTTCGCCGCAGTAGAGCAAACATGGCAGGTCTAGCCTGGGCAGCAGGTTCTCCAGACCATCGGTTCCTCTGGGCGCGGTGGTAGCTGCGATCAACGCCTCGGGGTCGTTGTCCAGCAGCCGTTCCCGCCGCCCAGCTTCCATGGGGCCGTCTTTTGCCTCGGCGTCGGCCACGTAATGGGCCATTCCCTGGCGCAGCAACGCGATCCGGTCCTGGGGCTGGACATCGCTATTGGCGGTGTTGGGGCTCATGCCTCCGATGATCAACGAATGGAACCGGTCGAGGGCGTGCATTACGATGCCAAAGCCGATGCGGCCGCCCATGGAATATCCCATGTAATGGGCTTTGTCCACTCCCAGGTCGTTCATCACGGCCAATACGTCGTTCACCCGTAGTTTCAGACCGTAGTCTTTGGGATCGTGGGGTTTGCCGCTGCGGCCGTGGCCCCGAGCGTCCACCAGGATCAGCCGGTAGTCTTTCTGAAGCTCCTCCACGAAGCCATAGGCGTACCAGTTCTTCAGGCTGCTGGTAAGGCCGTGTTGCAGCACCAGGGGAGGGCCGTTTCCCTCGACGTGGTAGTGGATGCTGACTCCTGAGCTATCTACGTATGGCATCTGCCACCTCCCTTTTCTTCTGAAATTGAAGTCTGATTACGCAACCGTCGCGACGGATGGTTCGACAAGCTCACCACGAACGGAGAACGAATCGGTCCGTCCGTTCGTCCTGAGCCTGTCGAAGGATGGTCCATTTTGGAAAGCCGGTTTTGAGATGGCGCCTAAGCCAGTGGCCGCTCCATGAATACGGTGATTCCCATGTCGATGTATTTCTGGCGCTGGTCCGGGGCGCCGTTTCGGAAGCTGATCCGGACCGTGGTGCCCTCCAACTGGGTTAGCACATGGCGAAGGCAATCATCGACCGTTTGAAACGGGTGCTGGGGATGGGCTTCCATGTCGAAAGCCAGATCGGCCGGTCCCCAGGTCAGGCAATCAACTCCCGATTTGGCTAGATGCCGGGCGTTGGTGACGGCGGCCAAAGTCTCCATCTGAAGGCACAAAACGCCATGGTTGTTCCACCAATCGGCATATTCCAGCCTGCTGTCCCGACCGCTGATACCGTAGCGGGCCGCACCACCCCAACTGCGGTGTCCCACCTGGGGATAGTAGAAAGCGTCCAGCGCCTCATCGACGACGGCTTCATCCTCCACCAAAGGGACCTCGATCGCCAGGGGGCCCAAGTCCAGGATGTTCCCGATGAGGTAAGCGTGGCGGGTGTTTTTTATGCGGAACTGGACCGGCATGCCCAGGTTCTGGGCGGTGGAGCAAAAGGCAACCAGCTTTTCCTCGTTGAAGGGACTGTGCTGGCTGTCTATGGTCAGGAAGCCATATGTGTCTTTGCTTAGGATCGCTTCCAGTTGGGACTTGGTGGAATCCAAGGGCGCCGCGACGCCCACCACCGTCGCTCCAGCGCGTATTCGCTCTTTTAGGGAATCATTGTCGGCCAAACCTGTCCTCCTTGCTCGTATAAGATTATTCGATCAGACGCCCATCTCGGCAAGGCGTTTGATCCCTTGGAGGTTCAATAGCATATTGCCTCGGTGCTGTTCCCGGCGGCTCGCCAGAATATGCCGCGCCTGATCGGGATTAGCCTCCATCGCTCTACCCGTGGCCGAAAGACTGGGGCCCATGACAAGCCGCTGGCTGAGCCTGGTTCCTCCGGGTAACCGTTCGAGTTCGAACCGCCATTGGGCGCTGGGCCGGTCACGGTCGTTTACGTTCCAGGCGAAAACCCGGGGAGGATCGCACGCGACGACATAGGAAGTAGTCTGCCATACCCGGTTCACGTCTGTCCGCTCATTCCTCCCGATGAACGAAGCTCCTTCCCGCGGGCCGTCGGAATCAACCCATTCGGCGCCTTGAAACTCATCGCTGAATCGGGCCGAGATATTTATATCACTGGCGAACTCCCATACGCGCTCCGGCGGGGCGGCGATGTCGATCTCGACGGCCACTCCCGGCGCTGCGGCGATGAGAGAACTTACTTCGCCGGGGTTCTCTTGAGTGTTCCCCCATCTGTCAAACCAGACGATTTCCGAGGCCTTTCGGCGCAGCGCAGGCGTAAAGTCGGTCCCGATGGTCCAAGCGACGGGTAGTAGCACGATCTGGGTCACGCCGTCGGGAATCCCCAGCAGATCGGCGAACTCCTTGGCCTTGCCCAGGTGCATCGTCGTCCAAGCCGAACCGAGCCCCCGCGCCCTTAACGCCAAACAAAAGCTCCAGGCGGCCTGGATCACCGAATCGAATAGTCCAGGGCGTCCACTGCCGTCATGGACGCCCCAGATAGTGACCAGAACAAGCGCCGGCGCCTTTTCCATGTTGGCGGCTAGATAGGCCGACGACTCCGCCATGCGCTCTTGGCGCCCCCCGGCCAAGCGCCGATCTTCGAGCCTTTCGATGACCCTGCTGCCCCCGGCAGCCCGGTACAGTTCGGCCAGTTGGGCCTTGGTTTCCGGGTGCTTCACAATGATCCAGCGGCGGCTGGACACGCCAGCTCCCGTCGGCGCCTGTTCCGCTAGCTCGATGCAGCGCATCAGCAAGTCATCCGGCACGTCGCGTTCAAAGTCCAACCGGCGGCGAACCGCGCGTGTCGTGCTCAGAAGAGTATCGGTCTGTTCAATATCGAAATCCATCAGGCACCTCTTGATGAGATAAGGGCGCAGGACAGGGGTTCACCCGGTACGGCTCCTGGCTAGCGATGGAGGAATGTTAGTCCAGTATAGATACCTTGTCTATTCAGCGATGTAGAAGGGATTAGATTCATCTCTACAAAATGAACGAATAATAATTGCCCTGTACGATCAGAAGGACATATCGAACCCGATACACGCCACTGGAATCGTCAATTTATATGGTTTCGATGGCTCTGAGCTAAATCTAATGCGTTTTTATAGCACTCTACCTTTTCGAGTGAATGATATCTTTTTCTGCAATGATCACTACAAAAGCGCGCATGCCTCTTAAGTATTGTAATAGATTTTTGAGCAAGGTTTTCATATTCAAAAAGTGGAATCTCATCCAATACATCTTTCTTTTCTGAAAAGGCA
>JADFPM010000057.1 GCA_022562335.1 Chloroflexota bacterium | reverse complement strand
TAGGTACCCGTTGGCGGTAGTCACACCGTTGAACAAGACCGCCGCCTGGTGGGAGATGGATTTCTTGCACCGGGAGAGCTTCTTCCTTCCCCGGTACGACGAGAACGAGGACATGGCGGTCAAGGGACACGCGCTGGCCTCGGCGGCCGGGGTCGCTTGCATCAACCGCAGGTTGGTCCACGCGCCAGAGGGATACGGGCTGGATGGGGATTACGACTTTGTCGGGTACTTCGAGTTCGCCGAGGCCGACGCGCCGGTCTTTCGCCAGGTGATGGCCGGGCTCCGGGACACCCGGCAGAACCCCGAATGGAAATACGTGCTGGAAGGCCCCGAGTGGTGGGGCCGCCGGGTCAGGGACGCCCAGGCTTTTCTGGCCCGGGACCAACGGGATTAGTTAATACGGCATCAACCCGCGGAACCATCGTAAAGCTCGGTATCGGGATGGAAATCGCTCCAGGCGAACCAGAAGGAGTAATGGGAAGGCAACCGGGTTAAAACCGCGCCCTCCAACTCTCCGTCGATCGCCCGTCCGGTCATGGCCTGCCATATTGTGCTGGTCTCGTCATCTTGCATCAGTGAAGTCCCATCGTTTGAGGCGTCCCGGGCGGCCGGACGGAAATGCAATGTTCGCCCGTCGATCTGGCGGTCGAACACCACTCCAGTCTCCGACTCCGGTTCGAAGGTCACCAAAACATCTCGTCCCGCGAAGAAGTCGTTTATCACCGGCCGCTCAGCGATGTCACGGAAAGGATAAGCTATCGTCTTCCCTTCCAGGTCCAGGCCGATCACCAACTCCTTGGTGGGCAGGCGGCCGTCCTTGTTGGACTCTCCGATGATTCCCGCCGACCCGTTACGGTAATAACTTTCATAGGTATCCTCACGGTTATAGCCTCGTTTGTCCAAAACCCAGGTATCGGGATGAAGGCCGCGCCATTCTCCCCAGGTGGTTTGCAACGATGGGATTATTTCCAGCGATATATCCGCCAACGGCCCACGAACGCCCCGGCTGAGAAACTGGCTCCAAAGGGTGTCGCTCTGGTGGTCGTACATGACCAGGGCGTTCATGATCAGCTTGCCGGACACTCCGAAGGTGCGGGTGACGCCGGCCACTTCGCGGGCATATACAATGCCCGTGAAACAGAGCGGTCACCAGGTCACCGCAACGGGTTGGCCTCCCACGGTGTCGTTGACGATCTCATGACGGCTGAGCAGGCTTAGCGGGTATGCCTTGCTCTCCCCGTTGATGGACACGCCCAACACCCTTTCCCCATCCCGCATATTTCCTTGCGCTTCTTGTGCTGTAAGAAACACCGGATTCAGTATGGCGGGGATCCCGTCTTTACCCAGCACCGTGATGATGTTCAGGTCCAACGTGGCGGCGCCTGCCAACGGGTGGCCGTTGACCGTTTGGGCAATGGTCACTTTCTCGCTGCGCAGCTTCAAGAATGACTGGCGTAATTGGGGCAAAAACAGCACCGATATCAATAGCCCCACCAAAATTACCGGGACGATATATCCCATCTTCATGTTGTCTCCATCCTCCCCGCCCCCGGCGAGCTCGAAAAAACGGGTGTTAGCAGAGGTACTGGTCTTGAGGATCTCGTTGCAAGTTTGATGCAGCCCGTTGTCAACAGGTGCCTGTGAAGCTGGTTGGACCTGAAAAGGCCGCAGGCCGCGGCCAGCGGATTCGGCCCAATACCAAGTGATTTGCGGGCCGTTCCGGTGAGGTTTATACTCACTCCCACAATCGCCTCTCAGGCGATGGACCGGCATTCGGGCCCGCGAGAGCCGGATAGAATGAGGAGGATGCAGCTATGGCTAAGATTCGACACATCGCCCTGACCGCCAAGGACCCGGACGCGGTAGCCGCCTTTTATAAAGAGGCCTTCGACATGGAAGAGGTCCGCCGCAGCGATAACGGCGCGGTATTCCTGTCCGACGGCTACATCAATCTGGCCATCCTGAACTACAAGACCAATGATGATGCCGACGTCGGTCCCAACGGCCCCAATTACGACGGGATCCACCACCTAGGTTTCCAGGTGGATGACCTGGAATCCGCCTCGGCCAAGCTTGATAAAGTCCACGGAAAACGCCTGCAAAGCAAGGATGCCGTGGACGCCGCCATGGGACCTCAAGGCCCCCGCAACTTTGAGATGAAATGGGCCGGCCCCAGCGACCAGGTCATCGACATTTCCCACACCGGTTGGCAGACCAGCAAATAGGCCTGATCTCACAACCGGCGGATCGGCGGGCCAGTGTCATGACGACCATAATTTGATGCTATGTCGTCCCTCGCTACGCTCGGGATCTAAAGTGGTTGTGGGACGGCTGGGGCAGTATGACGTCCGATACGTAGGGGCGCACGGCCGTGCGCCCCTACGTTTGATCAGATGAAGGCCTGCCGATCCAAACAGCACGCGGTCCTAGATAAATACGTGCCATCCACCGGCACGGCGGCGTTATTCGGCGAGCCGCCCCTGCCATCGATCAACCTTCGGGCTTTGACCGGCGTGGTCACGACGTCACCTTTCCTTGTTTAATCGTTCGGAGACCAATCGTTCGGGTCTTGCTCACCAGTGCGGCCCGTGATTCTAAACGGTCACGTCTAATCGATCACGGCAATGGCCTCTATCTCCACATCCAAACCCGGCTCTGCCAGGGCGGAGATCTCAACCAGGGTGTTGGCGGGATATTCTCCCTTAAAATATTCATTGAACAGGGTCTGCTGTTCTTTGGCATTGGCCTGCCAATCGGCGATGCTGGTGACGAAGGTGGTGATCTTGGTGATGTCTTTGGCCGAGCCTCCTTCGGCCGCCATTATGCGGCTGATCCGGTCCAGGGTGATGCGCAACTGTTCCATCACCGGCTTTCCCTGGCCCTGGGTGCCCCGGGCGGTGCAGCCGGCGATGAACACCAGACTTCCAGCGCGCACGACCCTGCTGTAACTGGGGCCAGACGGTGCGATATCCGGATAATTCCGCCTTATCTTGTCCATGAATTCCTCCCTATCAAATACCCGTAAAATACGTCAAATACCCGTAAAATACGCGTTCGTTGCTGCGGCCTGTAGCCGGCTGTGAGGGTTGAACACACCCGCTGGGACAGATGATACTACCTATAGGCTCGGTAGATTCCGGCGCGCCCATTCGCAGTTGGTTGCGGCGGTTAGAATACAGCCGAACGACACAGATAAAGGCCCTCGCTGATCGAGGGCCTTTATCTGTGGATGAACGATTGAACGAAACGACGGCTAATACAGGTGGCAGGAAACCCAATGGTTGGGGCTGGCTTCCTTGGACTCGGTCACGTCCACCGAACACCGGTCCATGACGAAAGGACAGCGGGGATGGAAGTAGCAACCCGAAGGCGGGTTCAAGGGCGACGGGACCTCCCCCATCAATATCATCTCGTCCTGCACGATGTCGGGATGGGATGGCAGGGCCGCGGACATCAAAGCCTTGGTATAAGGGTGCAAAGGGTTATCAAACAGTTCTTTCACCGGGGCCAATTCCACGATCTGGCCCAAATACATCACGGCGACCCAGGTGCACATGTAGCGGACCGTGGCCAGGTCGTGGGCAATGAGCAGATAGCTGACGTTGTACTCGGCTTGCAGGTCTTTGAGGAGATTCATGATCTGGGCGCGGATGGAAACGTCCAGTGCTGAGACCGGCTCGTCCAATACGATGACCTTGGGGTTCAATGCCAGCGCCCTGGCAATAGCCAATCTTTGCCTTTGACCACCGCTGAACTCGTGGGGGAATAGGTTGGAGTGGAATTCGTTCAAACCCACGTCGTTAAGCAGTTTTATAACCCGTTCCATTAACTCGCGGCGGCCCATGTCCCAGTTGATCACCATGGGCTCGGCGATGAGGTCCCGAACACGCATCCTGGGATTCAATGAGCTCCAAGGGTCCTGAAACACCGCCTGCACCGAGCTGCGGTATTCCTTGACCTTTTCCTGGGTGGTATGGTGGATGTCCTCACCCTGAAACAGAATACTGCCGTCGGTGGGTTCCTCCAACATCAGCAGCATCTTGGCGGTGGTGCTCTTTCCGCAACCCGACTCTCCCACCAAGCCCAAGGTCTCTCCGACACGCACCTCAAAGGAGACGCCGTCCACAGCCTTGATCCAGCCGGTGATCTTTGAAAAAAGCAGGCCTTTGGTCACCGGGAAATGTTTCTTTAAGCCCCTGGCCTCTAAGATGACCGGGGCGTTTCCGGCCGCTTCGGGCGTCGTGGTCATGCCAACCTCCAGCAAGCGGCGTAATGGGATTCGGACAAATCCACCTGGACCGGATATTCCGTGCGGCAATGGTCCATGACGTACTGGCAGCGAGGAGCAAATGGGCAACCCTCCGGCAGGTCGTGCAGCGTCGGCGGTTGTCCCTCAATGGAATACAGACGTTCCACGTCCTCTTCCATTTTGGGGACCGAGGCCAGCAAAGCCTCGGTGTAGGGATGAGAAGGATTGTTGAAGATGTCTCGGACGCTTCCCATTTCCACGATCTTGCCGGCGTACATGACCGCGACCCGGTCGCACATCTTGGCCACGATGCCGAAATCGTGGGTGATAAAAATAATCGAAAGGTCAGATTCCCGTTGGATGTCTTTTAGCAGTTTCAAGTATTGAGCTTGGATGGTCACATCCAACGACGTGGTGGGTTCGTCGGCGATCAGGACCATCGGCTCGCATGAGATCCCGATGGCGCCCACCACCCGCTGGCGCATACCGCCGCTCATCTGGTGAGGATAGTCTCGCATCCTGGATTCCGCGGCGGGAATATTAACCTTACGCAGTACTTCCAGGGCCTGTGCCATGACGCCTTTTTTGGACAGGTTCTGGTGTAGCCTGATGGCCTCGGCAACCTGGCTTCCTATGGTGAAAACCGGGTTCAACGACGTCATCGGGTCTTGAATGATGAGGGCGATCTTGCTGCCCCTGATCTTGGTCATCTCTCCTTCCGAGAGTTGGAGCAGGTCTTCGCCATCCAAGACGATCTTGCCGGAAACGATGCGTCCCGGCGGAATGGGCACCAGACGCATCATCGATAGCATGGTGACGGATTTGCCACAGCCCGACTCCCCCACAATGCCCAGGGTCTCGCCTTTGCGCAGGTTGAAACTGACACCATCCACCGCTTTTACCGTTCCGAAGCGGGTGCGGAAATAGGTGCGGAGGTCCTCTACCTCAAGAATTATTTCTTGGGTCGCCGCAGACTCAACCACGATATATTACTTTCACTCCCTTCCTTACGGATTCTTGTCTGGATGATCTTCCGGTTGATTTGGCCCCACAGTGTATTGGGCCTTCTTAGGACATTTTTCCCAGTGCGATTTGGAGAAGCCGGCATGCTTGGTCCTGCGCTCCCCAGGCACTAATGGATGACCCGCCGGCGGCTCCGTGCTGGGCCGGTCGAGAACTGGATTCACCAGGGCGAAAGGCGAGCAACAATGTATATTCGCCCAATTTTATTGTCAAGCGGCATCAGCGATCCTGATATTGTCCCCGCGATCTTGGATCCGTATTCGAACAGAAACCGAACCAATCCTAAAAAATCCTTCAAAACATCACTGAAATACTAATGGTTCACCGACCTGTATTCACTGGCGTCTGTAACATTGGCCATGGGCGCCCGTCGATGAGACGTATCGTTTACCGCTCTAAATATGTTCTTGGCCAATCTAAAAACCAGCATGGCCAGGTTGGCCATCAAGGCAGCGCCAATGGCGGAATAGGTTATCGGGGAGCCGTACCCATGACCCAACCAAGAGCCGGCCAGACCGCCAAGGATCGCCACGGCGGCCATCAGCGTCAACATCAACCCGGTGTTGCGGTCAATATTGAACCAGGCCACCATGCTGCCCACCCCGGCGCCGGTCCCGGCGGCGACCAGTTGCAGGATTGACCATGTCTGGGCTGACTGGGAACTGGAAAAAACGAATAGGCCCCAGGCCACGGCTATAAACACCATGCCCGAGGCCCCGGCCAGAAGCAGTCCGGATATGATTCTGGCGAGAATGATCAACGCCGGCCGAAATCTGTACACCATGTCCTGCAACGCGTTTTCAACAACTCCTGCAAATCGGTCTGCTTAACGGACCGTTGATGCTCTATTCATTATATGCTAACGCCTATCGAGCGGTATCGGTTTTCAATCCTGGAAGCCCCTGCCTGCCACTGGCTTGGAATCCGCCCACCGTCTATAATTGGGAATCTAGGACTCTCCGGGCGGGTGTAGCTCAGTGGTAGAGCTCCAGCCTTCCAAGCTGGTCACGTGAGTTCGATTCTCATCACCCGCTCCACGCCCAACACAAACCTAAGCCCCGGCGATTGCCGGGGCCTTTTAAGTCATCCCAAGTTCAAGGTGGACCAAACTACGCCTGCTCCCGGGTCTATTTAAGGGCTCGCCGCCAGGCGCTGCCGGGCCGCCGCTCGAACGGCCTCCCCGTCCAACATTGCCACCAATTCACCATTTTCCGCCGTCTGAAAGGAGGACTCTTGATGAAACTCCTCCACCAGCGCGGCCACAATAGCTTCTTCGCCGCCTTGCTCCAACCCATCGTCTCCGGCCCCGAGATGCCCTTGGATCTCGGCGGTCAGCAACTCGACCTCGACGGCCCGGCGCTGGATCTGGGCCAGCTCGTTGAGGTGCTTGCCCAGGTAGCAGCCGCCGAACTGCATTATCTCGCATTTGCGCCCGTCCAGATCGGCGGTGCTCAGGTACCGGGGCTCCAGTTCCTTTTCTTTCAGGTAATCCCGGGCTTCCTGGTCTTCCGAGTCGGGGTGCTCCAGGTCAAATATCAGCTTGACCCGGAACATGAAAAAATCGGCTGGCTCCACTTGCACAAACATGGCATCTCACCCGGCGGCGGCTTTGTGGATGGTTGTTGCTAAATTCCCGGCGCTACCGGCCCACAGCCTTGAGGATCCGGTCCACGTTGTCCGGACCTTGTTTGATCGAGCCGTCATCTATGCCGTGCATGGCATCGACGATGGCGTCGTTAAATGGCGTGGCCACATCCACTTCCCGGCCCTTCTCGCACACCAATCCGTTCATGAAATCGATCTCCGAGTGGCGGCCTTTTTTGACATCCTGAGCCATCGACGCCAGCCAGTTGACGTTGCCGCCCCGGGAGCTCAAGAAGTCGTCCAATTCCTCAAAGACATCTCCCCTGTCGGCCTCGGCCCACACCGCGGCCGGCTTGGCGCTCACGTCCACCACGTTCAAACCCATGGCCAATCCGACTTTAGCCCCTTCTTTGGCCAGATGGATACGGATCATGCGGCATCTGGGGTCTTGGGCCAAATCTTGGGAACCCAGCCCGGTCATGGAAGAGATGGCGTTGCCCATGGAATTCTGGCACAACTTGGACCATCGCTCTCCCCACAGGTTGTCGGTGGCATAGGCGGCGTCGATACAGTCGAGCTTTGCCGCAATGGCCTTGGAGCGCTCGGTGATGCGGCCATCGTGCTCGCCCACCCGGAACACGGTGTGGCCATGGTCCCGGCCCGGCTCGCCACCCCGCAAAACACGCCCCGGCTCCCAGAGGGCAACCTCGATGTGCGATGCGATGCAGCCCAAGGCGCGGTCGGCGCCGACGATGCCGCCGATCACCGGGTCGTTCCAGCAGTTCTGGATGGACACGAAGAAACCCTCGGGCTTCACGTATCTTTTGATGAAATGGGTGGCCCATTCGGTGTCGTAGGACTTGACCGTGATGAACGCAATGTCGAACATCTCGTGGATGTTCAGGGCTTCGGTCAAATGCATGGCCTTTACCGGCACGGTGAACTCACCCAGGGTGTCGCTGGCATGAAGGCCCTTGGCCTTCATCGTCTCCACGTGTTCCGGCCACATGTCGATAAAGGTTACGTCTTCACCCTCTTTCACCAGATAGGCGCCCACGTAACTGCCCACCGCCCCCGGACCCATGATCACTATTTTATCGGCCACGATTTGAACCTCCTGTCAGGTTGGGGGTATTACCCTTGGGCTATGGGGCGGCCCCGTCGAGGGCTCGCGGCGAAGCCGGAGCTTCGCCCCGATCGCAATCGGCGCTGGCTCAAAATGACATTCTTCTTGGGTCCCTCAATGCCCGTTCGAATCACCACCCTATAATGTCACCAGCCGGGCGGTGTGGATCTGGGGGAGCGCCCGTATCTCCTCCAAGACCTCAGGTGGCACCGGGTCATCCAATCCCAAAACCATCATGGCCCGGCCCCGCAGATTGGCGCGGCCCACCTCCATGAAACTGATGTTGATGTTATGCCGCCCCGCTAGGGTCCCCACCGCCCCGATGGACCCCGGCTGGTCTTCGTTGTCGACGAAAAGCATGTACGGCGTGGACGGGGTGATGTCCAGCCAGTAATCGTTGACCTTGACGATATGGGGCTCGTCCCGCATGGAAGTGCCGGACAGGGTGATGCTGCCATCGGTGGTCTCCAAGGTGGCGGTCAAAATGCTGGCGTATTCCGGGGTGGCCTCGTTGCGCTGTTCGGTGACGTTCAATCCCCGTTGCTGGGCCAGCAACGGGGCGTTGATCAGGTTGACGTGCTGGCTGCTCACCGGGCCCAACAACCCCGCCAGAACGGCGGCCTTCAAGATGGGTGTTTCATGCCGGGCGATCTCACCCTCGTGCTTGATGGTAAGTCCCACGGGTTGGCCGTCGGCCAGATACGTGAGCAGCTTTCCAAGCACCGTTCCGACCTGGATGTAAGGGGCCACTACCTCGTGGACCTCCGGCGGCAGGAACGGGGCGTTCACGGTGTTGCGGGCGGGTTGGCCGCTTAAGACCGCCAACACCTGCTCCGCCGCTTCGATCGCCACCTCTCGCTGAGCTTCCTGGGTGGATGCGCCCAAATGAGGCGTGACCAGCACCTTTGGATGCATGGGCAGGGGACTGTCCACCGGCGGCTCCTGGGCGAACACATCAAGGGCCACGCCGGCCAGGCGGCCGGAATCCAGAGCCTCCAGCAGCGCCGCCTCGTCGATCAACTCGCCACGGGCCACGTTGATGATGCGCGCTCCCTCTTTGATGATGGCCAGTTGTGGGGCGCCGATCATCTGCCGGGTGCCCTCGTTGAGGGGAGTGTGCAGCGTGATGAAATCGGACTGGGCCAGCATCTCCTCCAAGGTTAAAAGCTCCACCCCGAGGCGCCGGGCGTATTCCGGCGCGACAAAGGGATCGTACCCAACCAGGCGCATCCCGAAGCTTTGGGCGCGGCGGGCCACCTCGGTGCCCACCCGGCCCAGGCCGGCGATGCCCAGGGTCTTGTTTCGCACTTCGATTCCCATGAAAGCGCTGCGCTTCCACAAGCCTTCCTTCATGGACTGGTTGGCGTCGGCGATGTTGCGCGACAGGGCCAGCATCAACGCGATGGTATGCTCGGCCGCCGCCACCGTGTTGCCGGTCGGGGCGTTGACCACGGCGATGCCCGCCCCGGTAGCCGCTTCAAGGTCTATGTTATCCACGCCGATACCCGCCCGGGCGATCACCCGCAGCTTGCTGCCATGTTTGATGACCTCCGAGGTCACCTTGGTTTCGCTGCGGACCACCAGGCCTTCGTAAACACCCACCACCGCCAGCAGCTCCGGCGGCTTCATGCCCGTTTTCACGTCGACTTGTATTTCAGGCCGGGACTGCAGCAGATCGACTCCGTCGGCGGCGATGGGGTCGGCAACCAATATTCTGGGCATAAACTCTTATCCTATTCCGGCAGATATATGATCAAGGCTCCCATTCGAAGGCCCAGCCTAGACTATAGCACAGGTGATTCCGGCGCAAGGGCGCGGGGCTAGATGGAATCCCCCAACCGCTTGACCCCCACTCCCGCCCCCGCTAGCATGAACGGTGCTCTCAGCCGTCCATCCTTCTCGTTGGCAAGCGCGCCGGCAAGAACTCCAGCAGTGGCCGAGGGCCTGGTATCGAAATCCCCAAGCTGAAAGCTGACCGCTGATGGCTGACAGCTAAAAACGAGGAGCATGCAACATGGCCACGGCATTCACCGAGGAAATGGTTGACGTGGGCGGCGCAAAGATCCAGGTGCTGAAGGGCGGGTCGGGCGAGCCTCTGGTCCTGCTCCACGGCGCTGGAGGTAGTTCGGGCTGGTTGAATTACGTTCAGGCTTTGTCCGAAAAATACACCGTCTACCTGCCGAGCCACCCCGGCTACGGCAAGTCCGACCGGCCGGAATGGCTGGAAACCATGGCGGACCTGGCCTCTTTTTACACCTGGTTCCTGGAAGAGCAGGGGCTGGAAGGCACCAGGGCCATCGGCTTCTCCATGGGCGGCTGGCTGGCCTCGGAGATCGCGGCCAACTGCCGCCACGCCTTCAGCAAGCTTATGCTGGTGGGCTCCGCCGGCATCCAGCCTAAAGAGGGCGAGATCGCCGATATATTCATCATCAGCCCGGCCCAGGTCACCGAATTGCTTTTCCACGACCCCAAGCAGGCGCCGGAATACGAGTCTATCTACGGAGGCGAGCCCACACCCGAGCAGGCCGATATCGCCGAACGCAACCGGGAGATGTCCGTCCGCCTGTGCTGGAAGCCGTACATGTATGATCTCAGGCTTCCCGGCCTGTTGGCCAGGGTCTCGATACCGACCCGCATCGTGTGGGGCGGCAACGACCGGCTGATCCCCCTGGAGTGCGGCCGGATGTTCAATAAGGCCATCCCCGGTTCGGACCTGGTGGTCATCGACAATTGCGGCCACGTCCCCCAGGTGGAAAAGACCGAGGAGTTCGTCAAGACCGCGTTGGAATTCTTTTAAGCAATCAGCCGTCAGCGCTCAGCAATCAGCTATGGGAACCGTTAGGTGGGCTGAAAGCTGATAGCTGACCGCTGACAGCTAACCCCTGACAGCTAACCCCGGAGGCGCACCCATGGACGTCTACTATTTCACCGAAATGCCCTACGCCGAGTTTCCCGAGTCCGAGGCGGATAAATACCCGTCCATGCGGCTTACCTTCCCCAACACCTATTTCGACCCCCATAAAGCCCACGACCTGTTCAAGCGCTACCTGGACGAATACCAATTTGCCGAGGATGTGGGTTTTGACGGGTTGATGATCAACGAGCACCACAACACGCCGTCTTGCATGGACGTTGAGGTCAACATCACCGGCGGCATCCTGGCCCGCACCACATCCAAGGCTAAGATCCTCATGCTGGGGAATATGCTCCCAACATCGGACAATCCGGTGCGCCTGGCTGAAGAGATAGCCATGCTGGACGTGATATCCGGTGGCCGTATCCAGTCGGGTTTTGTCCGGGGGATCGGCATCGAAAGCTGGGCCAACAACACCAACCCGCTGCACAACCGGGAGCGGTTCGAAGAGGCCCACGACCTGATCATCAAAGCTTGGACCACTCCCGGGCCGTTTCGATGGGAAGGCAAGCACTACCAGTTCCGCGCGGTCAATCCCTGGATGCTGCCGCTGCAAAAACCCCATCCGCCGGTATGGGTGCCCGGCACCGGCAGTCCCGAGACCGTGGAGTGGGCCGCCCATAACCGGTATACCTACGCCGCCTTCCTGACCCCGCTGGATGTGGCCAAAGACCTGTTTCAGCGCTACCGGGAGTACGCCGCCGTCGATGGATGGGAGCCTGGGCCCGAGAAATTCGCTTTCATGATCTGCTGCCACGTTAACGAGACTGAAGAGTTGGCCCAGGAAGC
>JADFPM010000311.1 GCA_022562335.1 Chloroflexota bacterium | reverse complement strand
CATTACAACCTGGTCCATGATGAGACCACAATATGGGTGGATCAGTTACCCTCGTTACAACGTGACCCGTTATAAGACCTTAAGGAGAGCAACATGGGAAATCCTGAACAGCAGACGCCCACAGCCGGCGCCAGCCCGGCCGGGGAAGTCGAGCAGTTCGATGCCATCGTCATCGGAGCCGGGGTGACAGGATTGTATTCGCTGTACCGGTTGCATGAGCTCGGACTGTCGGTTCGGGCCTTCGAGGATGGCGGCGGCGTGGGCGGCACCTGGTATTGGAACCGCTATCCGGGATGCCGCTTCGACTCCGAGAGTTACACCTACGGGTATTCATTCTCGGAGGAACTCCTGCAAGAATGGGATTGGAAAGAATATTATTCGGGTCAGCCGGAGAATGAACGCTACCTGAATTACGTGGCGGACAAGTTCGACCTGCGCCGCCACATCCGGTTCAACTCGCGGGTGGTCTCGGCCGTCTTTGACGAGGAAGATGACCGCTGGCAGGTAAATTTGCAGGATGGCCACCGGGCGAGCGCCCAATTCCTGATCACCTCGGTCGGCATCCTGTCCGCCGGCTACATACCGGACTTTGAGGGAATCGACAGCTTCCAGGGCCCCTGGTGTCACACCGGCCGATGGCCGAAGGATGGCATGGACCTGGCCGGAAAGCGGGTGGGGGTCATCGGCACCGGGGCCACCGGTGTCCAACTCATCACCGAGATCGCCAAAGAAGTCAGCCATCTGACCGTGTTCCAGCGCACGGCGAATTACTGCGCGCCCCTGCGAAACGGCCCCATCGATGACGAGGCCCAACGGAAGATCAAGGCCAGCTACCCGGAGATCTTCAAGATGTGCAACGAATCCGCCGGCTCGTTCATGCACAAATTCGACCCTCGGTCGGCCATGGATGTCTCCCCGGAAGAGCGGCTGGAGCAGTACGAGAGACTGTGGAAGGAGCCGGGGTTCAAGAAATGGCTGTCCAATTTCTATGACGTCATGATGCCCGGGGAGGCCAACGAGGACTACGCCAAATTCGTCCGCGAAAAGATCCGCCAGCGTGTGAATGACCCGGTGGTGGCGGAAATGCTGGTGCCCAAGGACCACATGTTCGGCTCCAAGCGCCTCCCCTGCGAGAGCGGGTATTACGAGGTTTTCAACCAGGACAATGTCCTACTGGTCGACGTGCGCCAGGCCCCCATCGAGCGCATCACCCCCAGGGGCATCAAGACCAGCGACGCCGAATACGAGCTGGACGTCATCATATTTGCCACCGGCTACGACGCCGTGACCGGGGCACTGAACAAGATAGAGATCCGCGGTCAGGGCGGGCAGACGTTGAAGGAAAAATTCGCCGGGGGACCGCGCACCTATATGGGCATATCCAGCGCCGGCTTCCCGAACCTCTTCACCATCAACGCAGCCTCGGTGGGCAACTTCGTCCGGGCCGCCGAGCCGCTGGTGGAGTGGGTCAGCGAATGCATTCGCTACGTGCGCGAAAATGAGTTTACCCGTATCTCGGCCACGCCCGAGGCGGAAGACGCATGGGTCAAGCACGTAAACGAGGACGGCGCCAAGATCCTCCGGACCCAGGCCAACTCCTGGTTCGTTGGGGCGAACATTCCCGGTAAAGCACGGGTCTTGCTCACCAGTCCGGACACGGCCCCGGTGATGCGGGCCAAGCGGGCGGAGGTGGCGGCCAACGGCTACGAAGGTTTTTTGCTTGAGTGATGTTTTGAAATAGCCGCCCATCGGGCATCGGGGCCGCCACCATCTGCTAGTCCAAGGCTATTTCAAGGTCTATCATGATTCGCTCGGGTGTCTGCCAAAAGAATCAGGATGGGCGTGTCGAACCACTCTTAACCCGTCGACTCGAAGGCCAGGGTGGCGAAACGCATCCAGATGCCTCCCCGGGGCTCGGCCAGGGGTCCGTTCAGCACCAGGACGGCGATCACGTGCTTATCGCCCGCCGCTGCGCTGTTGGTGACTTCCACCCTTTGGGTGGCGTTGATGCCCACGATGACGCCGGTGGTGCGGTCGATCTGGCCGTCGATCCACACCTCGCCATAGTTGTCGATATTGGTCTCGAAGAAAACCCGGGAACCGGCCACGGACACACCGTTCACCGTTTCCGGGAACTCCACGGCGATACGATACCAGGCAAAGGTAAAGCCCTCGGATAGGCTTTCCCTCACGTTTTGGCAGATCCGCCAGCTCGAATCGTCGAAGTCGGCCAAGCGCGGGGGGCTGGCCAGCATGCGGGCGGTCAATCCCTCGTTGGGCTCCCCCGGCACCAATCCCTCGGCCAGTCTCCATTGTCCTTTTACCTTCTGCCGGTCTGCGTCCGTGTTCAGGTCCAGGGCCACTCTAGGCATATCTTCCTCCCAGCCGGTTGTGAATTAGATGAATCTTTGTGGCCGATTCAGACCAGAAGGCCAGCCATCCCCCTACCCCAGATGTCCCGACTCCGTCGAGGACTCGCGACAAAGTCGGAGTTTCGCCCCGATCGCCATCGGGGCTGGCTCAACATGCCAATTT
>JADFPM010000310.1 GCA_022562335.1 Chloroflexota bacterium | reverse complement strand
GTCCCAGTCCTCTGCTGGCGCCGGTGACGATGGCGACCAGTCCGTTCATTCTAGGCATGACGTATCCTTGGATCGGTTTGGGCGAAGTCCGGTGGTTCTACCGCCGCCTTCCCAATCTGAAAAACCCCTTGAGTTTGTCCACCAACAACCTGCGCTTCAGCTTCTGGAACGCCAGGGTGATGGGTATGCCTTTGGGACAAACGGCCGTGCATTCAAAGATGGTGCGGCAACTCCATACGCCTTGCTTCCCGCCCAATACGGCCAGACGTTCATCCGTCGATCGGTCCCGGCTGTCCTCCACCAGGGCAAAGGCCCGGTTGACGGCCGCCGGCCCCAAAAACTCCCGGTCCGATCCGGCCCCGGTCCCTACCATCGAGCAGGCCGAGTAGCAAAGCCCGCAATAGATACATTCCCGATGGGGGGCTATGGTCAGGCGTTCGCTGGAATCGGGGGTGATGACGGCGGGCTCGCCTGCTTCGCCGCCGGGCGACAGATTCGGTTTTACGATGGTCAGCCGCCGGAAGAAATCATCCGGGTCCGTGACCAGGTCCTTGATCACGGGGAGGCGGCGCAACGGCTCCACCCGAATGGCGCCGCCGGAGGTATCCAACTGGTTTGCCACCAGGGTCTTGCAGGCCAGCCGTTCCCGTCCGTTGATCACCACGCCGCAGGTCCCGCACATGCCCACGCGGCAGGCGCAGCGAAAGGCCAGGGTGGCATCGGCGTTGGCCCTGGACCAGATCAGGGCGTCCAGGACGCTCATGCTCTCGGAGATTATCGGCACCGTCAGGTCGTGCCAATACGGTTCAGCGCTTCCGCCGGTGCGTTTTACCGATAGGCTGAAGTCATCCATTGGCGGCCATCATTATCCTCGTCACAGGATGAAAACCAGCAAGACCTTGGCGCCATAGGCAAAGGTGGCGATCCCCAACAGCAAAATGCCGATGGAGACCTGCTTGCCCCGCCGGGCGGCCGGGCCCCATTCCAAAACCACCGAGCGCAACCCGCTGAGCCCGTGGTACAACACCAGGGCCAGCAGGGAGAAATCAACGAATATGAACACCCCCTGGGCCAGCCGGAGTTTGACCACGTCGTACATGACCAATTCCTCTCGGTTGCCGCTGATGACAGCGCCCAGGCCGGAAATATGCCCCATCCACATGTGCACGCCCACCAGGGATATCAGCAAAAGACCGCTGACCCGCTGGAGGAACCACTGCCAGAAGCTCGATATTTCCAGGTGGCGTGGGATTTCGGCGGGTGAGTCCATGGTTTCAGCTAGCCCCGCACGATCAGGGGCAAACTAAAATATGTAACCGCGGCCATGGTCAAAGCGGTCAGGGCCAGGCAGGCCCAAAACATTTCGGCCTGGCGGCTGATGCCGATCCCCAGGTCGATCAAGATGACCCGGACCCCGTTCAGGCCGTGGTACAGGACCGCGGCGGCCAGCAGCAGGTCCAACACCACGAAGAATGGCGTTTGCAGCACCGCCAGCACGCCATCGAAGGTGTCCGCTCCCAGTTGGGCGGTGGAGATGACCCCGATGTGCAAGAACACGTAGAGCACCAGGCCCAGGCCCGTCACCCGCTGCAACAGCCATGCCCACCATCCGGCCCGCGAGCCGGAGTTGCGATCGCGGGAAAGGCCGCTGCAAGCAAGAAATGTCCTGAGGGGCGCTGCCATGACGGTCCCTAAAACAGTTCGATCTCGGGTTTCTGTTGCTCTCCCAGGCGGCCGAAGACCGGGGGCTTTAGCCCTTCGTATAGGGACCCCAAACGTTTGTTGATCTCCTCGTTCACCCCGGCGAAAAAGCTGTTACCCCTGGAGTCGCCCTCAACCAATAGCGGACCCAGTTCATTCAATTCCAGCACCCACAGGGCCTCGGACAAGCCCAATTCCTCGACCCAATAGACCCCCAACACCTTTTCGATGGCGCGCCCGTAGATGGCCCCCAGCCCGTAGCCCATGGTGGTCAGGCAGACGGCGCCGTGCTTTACAAAGGTATTCTTGTAGTCGTCTTCAGACATGCCGGCTTTGCCCACCACCGCTTTGACGCCGTACTGCTCCAGCAGCGCCGGCATGTACCGGGAGTAGCGGAACCCGGCGGTGGCTTGCAGGGAAGACACCTCGTATTTTCCGGGGGCGACCTCGACTCCGGCGGGGGAAGACTGGAAGCTCACATTGGTAAGCTTGGCAAGGTCGATGGGCGGAGGGTTGCCCTTCACCAGCATGTGCTCGTAGACGCCGTCCCGCGCCGTGTATATCGGGCCGGTCAGGTAAACCAGGTCTCCGGTGTTCAGGTTGGAGACATCCTCGGCGGCCAGCGGCGTTTTCAAGTGCCATTCCCGGCCAGGGGCGTTTGCCATCAGCGTTCCCCGCATGGTTTCACGGGCGGCGCGGCCATCAGGCTATGCCCTCCCGGCGGTAGTATTCGGTGAACCATTGGGGGTCTTCCCGAAACTCGACTTTGCCGTCGGCGTGGATGCGGCACACCGCCCGCCGGTAGGCGGTGCAAAACTGGGATATGGCCACCGGCACCCCTCCC
>JADFPM010000056.1 GCA_022562335.1 Chloroflexota bacterium | reverse complement strand
CCGGCTCTTCGGTCATGGTCTCGGCGATATTAGCCAGCATATCCACGGAGACTTCGGCATCGATGGCATCCCGCAGTGTGGGAAGGTCGGTGATCTGGGACAGGGTCAGGTTGCTGGGGAGGCCCAGCTGTTCCCCCAGGGCGTCCACCAACGGCTCCGCGGCAACCATCCGGTTCAGCAGGCCCGACGTGATCTCCCACGGCCTGGGTTGACGGCCTTCCAACTCGACCAGTTCGCTCTCCAATCCATCCAGGTGCTTTCCACCCTCGATCTTGCGGGCCAGAACCCGTTCGTCCTTGGACGTAAGCAGCCTGACCCGGCCAATCTCGCGCAGGTACATGCGCACGGGGTCGTCAAGCACCTCCGATGTCTCGGTTTCGGGCTCCCATTCGGGCTCTTCGCTCTCAGCCTCGACGGCCGCGTCATCGGGAGCATCGGCGGTTTTGTCTCCCGAGGAACCGGCTTCCCACTGGGCGTCGACTCCCTCGGCAGGCAACTCCCGGGCGGCGGTGGCGATGGCCGGGGAGTCGGTCAAACTGTCATCTCCTTGGCTACCCTTCACCCCGCGGATGATCTCCTGAAGATTTTCCCGGTCTTCGGGCTCGTCCCGGTTTTCCAGGAATTCCTCGGGGTTAGCGTCACTGTCCTTTTTGCGTCTTGCCATTGGTCTATCTCCTCCCGGCGGAAATGTTGGTCACCGTGGAATACCGGGCGCTTTGGTTTTCCCGTATCCGTTGGTTTATTTGCAGTACGTCTTCGTGGGAATCATCCACCAGGTCTGGCGGGTCTTCGGAAAATCTCAGGCCTTCCTCTGCTTTCATATCCTTCAGGTGCCGTTCCTCCAGCCGTCTCACGGTGTCGCTGAATGCCCGCCGCCGCATGGCCAGATCTAGGGGAGGCATCTGTTTTTCCAAAATGGCTTCCAAATGCCCGGAGAATTCTTCATTCATCACGCCTTGCATCAAGCCGTGCAGGGCCTCCATCCGGACATCGATACCGTCGTCTGGACTGGTGCGCTGCCATTGGATGAAAATCTCCCGGTTTTCGTGTCTTCTAAAATATTCGGGACGCAGGTCTTCCCCCGTTTCGGCCAATTCGGCATGCCGCAACAACAACGCCAGGCAGTAGTCTTCGATGGGGTCATTATCCAGCTTGGCAAAGGCCGAAGGCGTGGCCTGAACATTCCGGTTGGCGCTGGGTTGGGCCCTCCTGACCGCCGCCGGGCGTCCCACGCTGGCTCGCAATGTCTCCTGGGTGACTCCCAGGCGGTCTGCCAATGCCTGGAAATACTGGTCCTGCTGCACCGGGTCGGATACCGCTGCAATCAGGGGGAACATCAATTCCACCAGTCTGGTCTTACCCTGGGCGTTGCCGGTGTCGACCTGGTTGCCCACGACATCAAATAGGTATTCCATCAAAGGAGTTCCCGTCTCCGTAAGGCGGGTCCACTCTTCGGGGGACCGGCGTATCAACTGGTCCGGGTCCTCCCCGGCGGGCAGCGTCGCAATCTTCAACTCGGGCATCTCTTGACGCTGAAACAGGGTGGTCCCACCGGACCGCCCAGCCACCGGCGCCTGAAATACCTTCCAGGAGGACTCCAGGCTGCGCAGTGTCGCCTGTTGCCCGGCGTTATCCGGGTCCAATGCCATCACCACGTTGCTGGTCAACCGTTTTACCTGGGCGACCTGTTCCTGGGTCAGGGCCGTCCCCATCGACGCCACCACGTTATGGAAGCCATGCTGATGGGCGGCTATTGCGTCCATATATCCTTCAACGATGACCAGTCCCCGTTCCCGGGCGGCCTCCTTGGCCAGATACAGGGCGTACAGGATACGGCTTTTATCAAATATCGGACTCCTGGGCGAGTTCAAGTATTTCGGTTGAGAATCATCCAGGGCGCGGGCGCCGAAGCCGGCCAGCTCGCCGTTTCCGTCGCGGATGGGGAACATCAAGCGGCCCCGGAATAAATCCCCATACCAACCGTTGTCTCCCGTCCGGACGACCCCTGCTTCCACCGTTTGGTCCGGCGTGAAACCCTTGCCTGTCAGGTGGTCTTTCAAGGAACGGCCGTTGGCGGGGCTGAATCCCAGTTCGAACTTGTCGATGGTCTCACGGTCCAAGCCACGCTTTTCCAGGTAGGTCCTCGCCTGCGCTGCCTGGGCGGAATCCAGCATCTCCCTAAAATAGACCAGCGCCTCGTCATTTACCTGGGAAGCGGTTTGCTGGCCGGCGCGGCGTTCCCGGTTGGGCAGGGCGACGCCGGCCTGTTGGGCCAGGCTCTTGAGCGTTTCGCCAAAATCCAGGTTCTCTGCCCGCATCACGAAGGAGAAGACGTCCCCTCCGGTGGCGCAGGCGCCGTAGCACCGCCACGACTGGCGGTCGGGAAATACAAAGAAAGAAGGTGTCTTTTCCTGGTGGAAAGGGCAGTTTGCCTTATAACTCCGGCCCGAGCGTGCCAGGGAGACGTGATGACCCACCACTTCCAGGATGTCCAACCGGGATTTGACGTCGTCGACGACGGTCATGCCGAATGACACCCGGGTGTTTGGCTAATACCCTGCTGCGGTTCGTATACCGTGACCCACCTCCCCGACTGCGACCTGCCTACTTATCATTAAACCAACAGCGAATCGGCTAACCAATAGTGGAATGAATAAAATAAAGACGAAATTAGGGCAAGCTATATTGTACCACGGCTGGTATCCGATTTACAGCGGTATCAAGACTGGTCCGGAACAGAGCGGGCAAGGAAGTCTCGCACCTGTTGCATGACCGGTTCGGCGTCGAATGCGTCGTACAGTATCGAGGCGTTGCGCATCCAATCTCCCTGGAAATACCGCTCGTAGATCACTTGACGCGAGCCAAAGGCGCTGCCCGCCACGTCCCATGCCAGGTGGAACAGTTGCACCCTTTCTCTGGCGGTGGCCGTATCGGTGTCCAGGTATTGATTGATCTCCTGGGAAAGGGGACCGCTGAAGTCGTCTTCAGCCGGCAGGGCCATCAGGCTGCTGGAGCCCAGCAATTGAATGATCTCCACCATCCTGGGGTACATCTTTATAAACAGGTTCCGGGCCACCCTGATGGGCATCAGGTCGGGGCACATGACCCCCCACCGGTCGATCTGGGCGTTGACTTCCGCCGCGCAGAGCAGCGCTTTCATGATCTCAAGGTTTTCGATGATCTCGGCCACCAGGCTCTGCACCTGCTGGTTGGTCTCCGACCCCAGGGTTTTGATCATTAGATTCGCCAGGCCCAAGACGAATTCGCATTTGGCCACGTTTTTGGTGACCACCTGGTGGCCCGAGTGGGCATACTGGTGGGTGGCCCCGCTGAGCTCGTTGCAAAGTTCTACGTCGCCGTACAGGAAAACCCGCTCCCAGGGCACCAGCACGTCGTCCATGAAGATCATGGCGTCCATCTCTTCAAACCGCGACCCCAGGGGGTGGTCGAAGTTCGACCGCCCCAAGTCGAAGCTCTCCCGGCATAGGAACCTTAGGCCCGGCGTGCCGCAGGGGATTGAGAAAGCAAAGGCGTACCGCCAGGCATCTTCCGCATTTTCTAGCTGGGAGTTGCGCACCGGGTAGACGGCGATCTCGTCTGATAGCGGCCCCAGGGTGGCCAGCACCCGGGGCCCCTTGACTATGATCCCCGCATCCGTCTCCTTGACCACTTTTAGGGCTACGTCGGTGGTGAAGAATTTGGAGGAAGCGGCGGGGCGGCGGTTGCGTTGCAGGTTCACCAGGGTATGGGTCAGGGTCAGGTCGTTCTCCCGGATATATTCGTAGTAATCGATGATATTTTTCTTGAATTCGGGCCGGTTCTGGCCAAAGTAATCCGCCGCCGCGGCCATGGCCATGATGCTCACGTTGAGAAAATCCGGCGTCCGGCCCATCATGCCGTAGCTGGTGTGGGCCCAATGGGACATCATGACCCGCCGCTGCACCAATTCGTCGGAGTTGGATGGGTTGATGAACGACAGGCCCACCGGCTGGCCGCTGCTGGGAGATATGTAGGTCATCTCGTCGCGAAACTTGGCGTCGTGCTGCATATCGTACAACTGGGCCACCGATTGGGCCCCCCGGGCCAAACCGGGAAAGGTGGTGACGTCTTCCACCCGCTGGCCCCGGATGTGGATCTCCTTGGTTTGTTCCCTCAGACCATCTAGGTACTCGCGGCCGGTCCTTGCTGGCATGGAGATGTCCTCCCTTGGGTTGGAGTGAGAGTTTAAAGACGGCGGCGGAGTGCCTACGCGCCCAGGTACCGCCTCAGCCAGCTCATGGCGTGGGCGTTGAAATCGGTGCAGGGGGCGTGGACCAGGTCCGGGTATACGTGCAGGGCTTTGGGTGCGGTGATCTTTTCGAATACGGGCATTATCGTGTGGTACGGGCAGGTCTCGTCTTTCATGCCTATGTCCACCAACGTGGGACAGGTGATGTCCTGCACCAGGTTCAGGGGGTCAAAATAGGCCAGTGTGTCCAAAACCGCCTGCCGCTGCTCCGGGTGTTGGCCGATGTAGTCGCATAGCTCCCCGTAGGGGGAGGTCGTGATCTTGACCGACTCTGGGTAATTGCACAAAAACGGTTCTTCGGCCACGGCCACCCGCAGGCGGCTGTCCAACGAAGCGGTGGCCAAGGTGAATCCTCCTCCCTGGCTTCGGCTCCACATCCCCAACCGGCCGGCGTCCACCTGGGGTTGGCCGCATAAAAAGTCCAACCCCCGCAGGCAATCCATGTACCCGCCCCGGTAGTAGTAGTTGTCCTTGTCGGTGACGTTATAGGTAAGCTTGGTGCCGTGCTCCAGGGTCCACTCTTCCAGGCTTTCTCCCTGGGCCCGAGGGTATAAGGTCAGCACCGCAAACCCGGCCACCACCAGATGGGTCGGAATGGCTTTGGTTCCGCCGTACCCCGGCACCGCCAAGATGGCGGGCAATCTCCCGCCGGGCGGGGTGTCCTTGGGGACTGAATACCAACCCCGGATGCGCTTGCCCTGGAATGAGTCCATGGTCAACCGGTGGGTTATAAAGTCCCGTGAGCTATGCTCGGGGACCTCTTCCAAGGAGGGATTCATGGGTGTGCGGGCCAACTCTTGGATGGTGTCCGCCCAAAACTTTGCCAAATCCGCCGGCGCCATGAGACTGCCTCCTGAAAGATAAAGCTGCGCGGGGGCTCCAACTTACCCACCCATGGGCCGCGTGTCAACAATAAAACCGGTACGGCCAAATCTTGTGGCCAATCTCCGGCGCGGCGGAGTTCAATACTGAAGGTTATGAAGTAGAATGGTCCTTCGACCCAATCAATATTCATTGCCCCGGAGCCGGTAATCAGTGGTTTCTCCCCTACCTGCCCGCCTCCCCGTTCTGGCGGTCCTGCGCGACGGCGACTTTCGCGGACTTTGGTACGTGGGCAGTCTTTTTGAGTTTGCCCGCCGCACCGAGATGCTGGCTTTAAGCTGGCTGATCCTGCAATTGACCGACTCGTATTTCCAACTGGCGTTGGTTTTGGTGTTCAACAACCTTCCCAGGCCCGTGCTGTCCCTGTTCACCGGCCTCATCGCCGACCGGTTTGACCGGCGTCTCATCCTGGGCATCGCCCAAGGGGTGAACACCGCCGCCGCTGCCGCCATTCTAGGCGTCATGCTTTGGGACTTTGAGTTCATCCGGCCGTGGCACATATACCTGGTCATTTTCCTCCAGGGAGCCATAAAAGCCGTAGAAGACCCTTCCCGGCGCACTGCCATCCTAGATATTGTGGGGCCAAACCGGCTGGTCAGTGCCCTGTCCTTGGATGTCATCAGCAACACGGCGGGCAAGATGATTGGGCCGCTCCTGGGAGGGATCCTATTGGCGACGGTGGACTTCCAGGGCGCGTATGTGTTCGTGGTCTCGGTCCACTTGATCAACCTCGCCCTGATCAGCCGCCTGCGAATACCTAAAGCTCAGGGAACGCCCCGGGAGGAGCCGGTATGGAAGAGCTTGGCCGTGGGGATTCGTTACGCCATGGGCAGCCGCGAGCTTTTGGGCATGCTCTACGTGACGGTCATCATGAACGCCCTGGCCTTCCCGATGCAGCAGTTCGTGCCCGCCGTGGGACGCGACCATCTGGGCGTGGGCGTGGGTCTGGTGGGAGTGTTGGTGGCGGCCGATGGGGTCGGCCAATTGGCCGCTGCCGGGGCGCTTGCCCTATCCAGGAACCAGCTTAACCGCGGACGTATCTTTGTGTTGGGGTCTCTGTTGGTGTTGGCCATGGTGATCCTATTTGCCTGGTCTCCCTGGTACACGTTGTCGTTCCTGTTCCTCAGCATCGCCGGCCTGGGTCAGGCGGGGTTCGGCACCATGCAAAGCGCCATAACCATGCTGGCGGCCCCGCCGGAGATGCGGGGAAGGATGATGGGCGTGCTCAGCGAATGTATCGGCATAGGAACGATACTGGGCACCTTGGAGATCGGCATCGTTGCCAGCGCGGTGAGCATTCCGTGGGCCTTATCGGTGAACGCGCTGGTTGGTCTGTTCCTGGTGGTGCCGGTGCTGGCGCTTTCCTCACTGGTGGGTAGATCTCCCGAGGAAAGGCCGGTTGCTCTGGCGGACGATTAGCGCCGGTTGGGGTGGGCCCATGGATGAACAACGGCATTCCCAGGCTTGCCCCACTCCTCACCAGGGTTTATATTCCCAGGGATCGTATTTCCATGGACGATTTCCTGGGACGATTTCCTGGGATTTCTGGGATGATTTCCTGGCGCTGTCCCCGCTGCCGCGCCGGCGGCGTGTCCAGGGAAATGGGAGGCGCAATGCCGGAGATATATGATTGGCCCGGCCGGTTGAGACAATTGGCGGAATTCGTGGGTTTGGACCAATCGGAATTGGACCTGATCAAGTCCACGTCGTTCGCGGTATTGAAAAACGCCGATGATATGACCGCCGCGGTGTACGATAATTTCTTGAGATTCCCCGAAACGCGAAGGTTCTTTCTGGAAGCTGACGGGGAGATCGACGAAGACCGCCTCACCCGGCGCAAGCATAGCTTGGCCCGTTGGTTGCGCGGGTCCATCGACTTCAAGATAGATGCCGACTACCCCGTTAGGGTTTTGGCCACGGGCATAGTCCACAGCCATCCCCCCAGCCACCGGGCGCACCTGGGGTCCATACCCAGCCGGTTCATGGTGGCCAGCATGTCTTTCATCCAGACCGCCCTGGCCGATGTACTATGGGCAGAGTTGGATGACCCGGACCTGGCGATGAGGGCGTCCATCGCGTGGAACAAGGTGTTGATGCTACAGTTGGACATTCTGTTGGCGGGATACGTATCGGAGACGCCCACAGAACCGGTTTCTCAACAAAATCCAGAAGATCCGGCGGGTCCCGATGCCCGCACGGACGTTACTCGGTTGGAGGAGGGCGGCGATGACTAAGGTACTGGTGATCCAAGGCGCGGGTATGAACATGCGGGGCAAGGCCCAGGTGGAGGTTTTTGGGACCACCACCCTGGACCAGATCAACGAGCAGATACTGGCCTACGCCGAAGGCCTGGGCGTGGACGTGGAGATTTTCCATTCCAACATCGAAGGCGAGGTGGTCAACGCCCTTTACGACGCCCACGAACGCGATATCGACGCGGCATTGATAAATCCGGCGGGTTACACCACCGGCACGGGTCCATTGGTGGCGGCCATCGCCCAGGTGAAGTTCCCCGTCATCGAGGTCCACGCCTCCAACCCCACCTCCCGGGGGACGGTCTCCAAGATCCAACCCGTTGCCAAGGGCTCGGTCTACGGCTTCGGCGTCTACGGCTACTACCTGGCGCTGGAAGCCGTGAAGCAAATGGTGAAGGCTTAGCCCGTTAGGATCAATCGCACCTGAGGCATCGTGTCTGGCCAAACACGGTGTCGTGGACATCTTTGTTGCTCTGCAGGTAGTCGATGACGATGCGGAAAACCTTGCTCTCCGAGGCTATCTTGTAATCATCCTTCATGAACCGCATGAAGGATACCTGGTCATCATTCAGTTCGATCTCGATGGTCTGTTTGCCGCCTGCCATAGTTATATATCCCTCCTGGAAACACCGGCCATTTCTCAGCCGGTAAAATCCTAACATTCGCCACCGGCGTGGCTTGAGTCAGTTTTAATGCATCTGGGCGCCGCCGTCCACCACCAGGGTCTGGCCGGTCATGAAATCGCTGTCGGACGAGCAGAGGAACACCGCCGTCCCCACCAGGTCTTCCGGCACCTGCGCCCGTTTTATCGCCCGGGCTTGCATACGTATACGGCTGGCCTCCAACTGGTCTTCGGATATCTCGTCCAGGCTTAAAGTGAGACCGGGGGCGATGGCGTTGACGTTGATGTTGTGTTCTCCCAACTCCCTGGCCACCGCCCTAGTGAACCCGATGACTCCGGCTTTTGACGTGACATAGTGGGCGAACTGGGTGGACCCGTGAAACACGGTGCCCGAGCTGATGTTGACGATCTTTCCGCTGCCCAACGCTTTCATATTGGGCACCACGGCGCGGCAGCATAGGAATACGCCACGCAGGTTCACCGCCATCAGGTTGTCCCATTCCTCGACGGGGATCTGCTCAAAAGGCACCCGTGACACGGCAGGAATCTGAAATACAGCGGCATTGTTGATCAGCCCGTCGATCCTCCCGAAACGGTCCATGGCGGCCTTGGCCATCGCTTCGGTATCATCGGGCACGGATACGTCGCCCACCACCGCCAGGGCATCGCTGCCCGATTCGCCCAGGGTTCGCACCACGGCCTCAGCCCCCGGCCCGTCCAGGTCTGCCACCACCACCTTTGCCCCTTCTTTCGCCAGCCCCAAGCAATATGCCCGGCCGATGCCGTGGGCGCCGCCGGTCACTATGATAACCCGGTCATCCAGCCTGCCCATGTTGTTCCTCCGTCGGTCAGTAAAGACCGAGTGTATTAAGGGCTAACCGGCGTGTCAATCAGAGACGCTAGACCGCTGGCGCACCTCCGCGTCTCTGCCCTTGGCCCGCGCCTTGCCTGACCCATAGGCTCTGGGTATCATGCTTTCAGCATGACCCGGGGATGAACAGCCGGATCGGGGAGTTTCGTGGCAGCGGGGATTTCGAATAGCTCACTGAAACTTATCTTAGCCGTCCTGGCCGCAGGGATTCTGGCGGGATGCGCCGCGGGGGCTCCCACGGAAGTGTTCGTGGGCGCCGTGCCGGAGGGATTCATGACTTCCAGGGCCAACTACGACACGTCTACGACATTTGACGAACTGGTGCGGCCCCATTTCTTCGCCCGGTCAGAAGATGGAGACCTGGTGGCGGTGCAGGGGGAGCCGGACCGGCTGGTCATCCGCGACGGCATGGTCAAGATACGCCTCCGGCAGGGCAAGCAGAAGCTATACCTGGACCCGCTGGCCCTGACCGCGGGGGAGTTGGGCGAGCACCCGGTGCACCGTATCTACCGGCTGGCGGCGATGGGCATACCATTGGACCAAAGCTTGGGTAAGGAATTGAAAAGACCGGCTACTTTAGACCGGCTGTTTCATACCCTGGAATTTGAGTATCTGCGGGATAAACCGTCCCGGGGGACCATTGCCGAGGTTTTTCCCGACGGCACCTTCCTGGTGATCCCCTTCGATCCCCCTGAAGCTTGGCGGAGCCCCCAAGAGGGCGTGGCCAGTCCCACCCACCTGCACGTGAACCCCAGGGCGTTGACCGTGGCGGGGTCGGCGCTGGCCCAAGATTACGAAAAGCAGATCCTGAGCCTGTCATTTGACCAGCAGCGGTATCCGCCGCCGGAGGTGGCCCGCAAGCAGTGCGGGGTCTACCAGGAAGCCCTTTCCAGCCCCGTGTATAAAGACACCCTGGATTCCATCGGGTTCAGGTTCACCCCGGCCCACGTGCTGACCGGAGGCTCCGATGACGAGGATGTGGCCGGAGAACGCCTGACGAAGCTGATCCGGGAAGGGGCCGGCGAGAAGGTCCGGTATTTCGGTATGGAAGGAAGCTGGATTTCAGGGGTGCTGACCCAGCTGGACGTATCATGGCTGGGGGATTGCGATACCGCGGGAGGGGTGCGCCGCTACCGGGTGGACGGCGAGTCCAAAGACCGCTTTTACCTTCGGGTCAGGAGATCTCTGGAACCGGATAAACGGGACCGGCACAAGATCGTCGCGCTGGATGACGACGGTTCCATCCGGGTGATTTACGACGCGCCGGGCATCGTGCTGATGGCCTTGCCCCTGCCCACCGACGACTCTCGCTGGCTGATGAGCACCGAAGGCTGGCCCAAGGCGGGGGCCGGGATCCCCGCCGACCCGCGGTGGCAATCGGTCTACCTGGTCAACGTGAATGACCCGGAAGATTACCAAATGGTGGATTATCCCATCCACCAGTTTCCCAGGGCCCCGGAAGCCGGGCTCTACGGCGCTTCTCCCCGGCTGAGCGACGATAAAAGATTCCTGTTCAACACCCTCTACGGGTTCAAAGATGAGGGCGGGGGCGTCTGGGTGACGGACATCTCCAAGGAAGATTTCTTTACCGATGCTTCCGCGTTCACCCGCATCGTCGATTGGGACCACGCCCTGAGCTGGATGTTGTTGGAACCTGAGCCTGAAGACCCAACCGCGCCCGTGAACCTGTTTCTGACCGGGAAAGAGGTGTCGGACGATTTTGCCATGACCGCCAACGTCCTCAGCATCGGCGGCGGCGGCCTGGATTCGTCGATCCAATCCCAGCAGCGGCTGTTGCAGATGGTGGGCTGGAACCCGGTGCCATTTGCCCAACACACCTTGGGTGATGGCAAGTTCCTGGTGGCGGTGGAAACCCACTTCGACTACGAAAGCTCCCTATTGCCCAGGGCCAAGGGTGTCTACATAGTACCCGTGGACCTCGGTAGATAGAGCATCAAAAGATACGCGAAAGGAGAATGACGTTAATGGCCTCATCTGAAGAATATGACGTGAAGCGAGAGGTGGCCATCGCCAACCGGATCCTGTCCAACCTGGGCCTGGCAACCGGGGTTACGGCCGACCGGGGCCACGCCAGCATGCGCCTGCCGTCGGACGATGGCCGGTTCGCCGTCAAGGGCCGCCAGTACGCCATCGATTCCCTGTCGTCCATGCGTCCCGAGGATATGATCATCTGCGACACCGATGGTTTCCTGGTGGACGGGCCGGACGGCGTGGTCCAATGCGCCGAGATCAAGATCCATTCGTGTATCTACCAGCTTCGGCCCGACGTTCAGTCCGTGGTCCACGTCCATCCCCGGTTCACCGTGCTGTTGAGCACCCTGGGCCAAAAAATGACGCCGTTGTGCCAGGAGGGGATGCAGTTGGTGCGAGACCCCCTGCCGGTGTGGCCCCACGTCAAGATCATCCAGAGCCACGACGAGGGGATGGAGGTGGCCAACCTGCTGGGCGATGGCAGCGTCGTATTGCTGTTCGCCCACGGCGCGGTGACGGCCGGGGGCAGCCTGTCGGAGTCGGTGATGGCCATGGCGGAGTTGGAAGAGCAGGCCAGGATGAACTACCTGGCCCTGTGCGCCCTGGGAAGGGATTATCCCAGCATCCCCGAAGAGCTGATCCAGGAGATCACCGGCCGGCCCCCCCTTTGGGAGTTGGACCACTTCAAGGGCGTGATACAGGAAGGTGGCTTGAGGATGAGCGGCATTTGGAATTACCACGCCGCCGAAGCTGCTCGCGGCTTGTAGGTGATCAGTAGTCGATCTCGATACCCACGGGGCAGTGGTCGGAGCCCATGACATCGGGGAGGATGAAGGCGTTGCTGACCTTGGGAACAAACCCCTGGTCCACGAAGAAATAATCGATGCGCCAACCGATGTTCCGGTCCCTGGCCTTGCTCATCTGGTCCCAATAACTGTATTGCTCCGGCCGGTCGTTGAAGATCCGCATGGGTTCCACGTATCCCTTGGCCACCAATTGGTCGATCCCGG
>JADFPM010000309.1 GCA_022562335.1 Chloroflexota bacterium | reverse complement strand
ACTCCCCATTCTTCAGGAACTCGTTCATGATGTCGTGGTTCTCATCCCTGGGGAATATGCTCATCTCCAGGCCGGCCGCCTCGCAGATCCGGGCCAAGACCGGCATTCCACGTATCACATCGCCGCACCAGTCCTCGCCCAGCACCAGCATCTTGGCCGGGCCGTTGGGTTTGCCCGCCAGTTCTTTCAGCGCGGCGGCGTCTTCCGGCGTGGGCTTGAAATTTTCGTAAAAACCATCGAACCTGGCCTTGTTCACCTTGATCTGGTCGATGTAAGCGGAGTAGCTAAAACCTTGTTGGAAACGTTCCGGGGTGACCACGCTGGTTTCACTGGCCATGATAGTCCTCCTGCATTACCGGGTTCTATATCACTGGTTGTTCCGATCTGGGGATCTCAGGTGTGTGAGGTTGGGGGGGAATTCAAGATGGGCGCCCGGCCCATCAGCCGATCTCTCAACCGGTATGGCCTTCAAATCCCACCTCCACCTTTCCGTCGGGGTAGACGATGATCGGCACGGTGTCGGCGTAGAACAGCGCTTCGTCCAGGGTTTCCTGGGCCTGGTCCACCCGCCGTTCTTCGTACTTGATGCCTTGTTTGCCCCACGACTCCCGCAGCCGGTCGCAGGCCGGGCAAACGGTCAGGGTGTAAACCACCGGAATATCAGCCATTCACCGCCTCCTGAGAGCTTGTGGCGCCATTCTACATCCACCGGTTATTCCTGTCACCTGGCCTCGATCTGGGATCATTTTGAGGTGACGGTTTCTCTTGGCAGCGTGCCTGGGCCGGTCTATAATGGCGCTGGTCTCGGCGGGCAAGGCCCGCCCAAGGTTTACATCAAGAGACCCATATCATTTGGCGGGAGAGTAAAAATGATTGCCCTTATGGTGACGATCCGGATCAAGCAGGGACACAAGGAGGAGTTCATGGCGTCCATGTTTGACGATGGCCGGGGCTCCAACAATGACGAACCGGGCTGCCTGCGCTTTGACATCCTGCAGGACACGGAGGATGAAAACGTGATTCACCTCTATGAGGTTTATCGGGATCAGGCGGCGGTGGACGCCCACCGCGCCGCGCCCCACTTCACCAAATGGCGGGAAACCTGCGCCGACTGGTTCGACGGGGAGATCATCCGCCGGGTGGGGACCCCGGTATATCCGCCGGATTCCGTCTGGTCCAAGCGCCAACCGGTGCCGTGAGCGTACCTCCGGCTATAAAAACCCGTAGGGGCACGCCGCAGCGCGCCCCTACCCCGTTGGCATGGCAACCGTATTGTCCGTGCCGCTACCGGCGCTCCAACACCTTCCGGAAAGCGTCCAAGAACGCGTCGACGTCCGACTCGTCCATGGCCGTGGACAATGCGCCCACCAGGTTGGACGCCAGTAATATCCCTTCGTTCATCAGTCCCAGGAAGACCTGGTCCCTCAGTTGGGTGTCTTCGGTGGTGATGTCCCGGTAGTTATGGATCGGCTGGCTGGTGAAATGTATGCCGAAGAGTGACCCCAATCCCGTGGCCTGCACCGGCACCTCCAGCCGGGCGCAGACCTCCTCGATCCCCTGGCGCAGCCGTCCGGTGAGTTCCGCCAGCCTCCGATAGACCTCTGGAGTCAATTCCTCCAGGGTCGCCGCACCGGCCACCATGGTCACCGGGTTGGCGTTGAAAGTGCCGGCGTGGGAAACCTTGGCCCCTTTGGTGGGATCGTACAGCTCCATGATGTCGGTCCGTCCGCCGAACGCGCCCACGGCAAATCCGCCGCCGATGATCTTGCCCAACGATGTCATGTCCGGCGTGATCCCGTAGTATTGCTGCGCGCCGCCCGGGGCCACCCGGAAACTGATGACCTCATCGAATATCAGTATGATTCCGTTCTCCTGGGTGAACTCCCGGAGCATGCCCAAGAACTCTTGGGTCCCCGGCACCATGCCCACCGAGCCCATCACGGGCTCCACGATGACCGCCGCCAACTGGTCTTTGTTGTTCTCCAGGATCTTTCGGGCGGCCGCGGGCTCGTTGAAGGGCAAGATCGTCACTTGATCCAAAACGTCATCGGCCAGACCGGCGCTTCCAGCGACGGGTTTAGGCTCGTCGGGGTCGCCGGCCACCCGGGGGTCGACCCGGATGCTGACGGTCACGGCGTCGTGGGTACCGTGGTAACCGCCCTCGACCTTGGCGAACCGGTTCTTGCCGGTGAAAGCCCTGGCCGCCCGGATGGTGTTCAACGTGGCCTCGGTACCCGAGTTGGTGAACCGCACCAGGTCGAAGCTGGGCACCCTCTCGCAAAGGATCTTGGCCAGGCGCACCTGGTGCCGGTTGGGGGCGTTGTAGACCACTCCCTTATCCAGTTGGTCTCTTACCGCGTCCATGACCGGTGTTGGGCTGTGCCCCAGGATCAACGTCGTCATCGTGTTGATGAAGTCCAGCCGGTCCACGCCGTCGGCGTCCACCACGTGGCAGCCCGACGCCTGCTCGATGAATATGGGATATGGGTCCCAAAATATGGAGTGGCGGCTATCGCCGCCGGGCAGGTAATCCCTGGCCTCTTCCCACAGGGCGCGGGACTTGGGGGTCAATT
>JADFPM010000055.1 GCA_022562335.1 Chloroflexota bacterium | reverse complement strand
CCGGGTTGCCTATCGTTCGGGCCACAAGGCCAAGGACGCGGTCTAACGCAACCATGGAGTCCTGAAGAATCGTGCCTGTTTCCGACTGCAATACCGTGTAACAGTCAGCGGCCTCGTCCGTCTCCTCCCGGATCACGGACACGAGCGCTCGCGCACATGTCGCGGCCACTGTGACAGAGTGTGTGGCGTAAGGTGATGACAGAACAGCCTCGGCGGCCAAATCGGCTAGGTCCAATCTCTCACCGGTGCCTGTAATTCTCGCCGCTAGGGATATGGCGACAGCTGAGTACACGGTGTCGAGAGTCGGCCCAGGCGATGTAATGTGCATCACCTCCAGCAGCCGGTCCAAGAAAACCGTACCTTGAACGAAGTCGCCTTCTTCGTATTCCAACATTATTCGGTGAAGCAACAGGCGTGCGTCCGACGAGGAAATGACCAACGCTCGGTCGCCGATTTCACGAGCGGCGACCCAGTCTCCCATCAGGAACGCCAGCCTCATGTTTATCAGGAGGGCGTTCAAGGTGGAAAAGGTTTCCCCGAGCTTTTTAGCCGGATTCGACATCCTTAACCCATGATATCGGGCTGCCTCAGGATCGCCAATTTCTAACAGTTGGTTGCCAGCCAGATGATGGGCATCAGCTTCCGCGGCAAGATTATCGGCATGGGAGGCCAGCTCAATGGCCGATAGGCTCTTGTCCAGGGCCGCCTGTGGCCTCCCTTGGTGCCTGTCGACACGAGCGAAGTTGCACAACGTATGCATCTCCAGCACCGCATCACCTCGCTGCCTGGCGATAGCCAAAGCGCGATTTAAAGCGATCTGCGCACCATCGTCTTCACCTTCTTGGATCCCCAAGGCCAGGCCATAGTCAGAAAGGAGCCGGCCCTCCTCTTTGTAATCGGAAGGCATCAGTTTCATCGCACGTTCAATCATCTGAGCTCTCCCTGAGCGGCGGCCAATGCCTATGCCCATAATGGGATAGCTCACGACCACCAAAGCGCGGTCCACGTCCATCGTGTCGGCGTAATAGTTGAAGGCGCGGGCTATCGTAGTAATAGCTTCCCGAATACGGTAAAGAGGGAGGACACCGCCTAGAGCCCGGCCCAAGCCGAACAGGAGCTCAGCGGCCTCGGCATCAGTTGCGGTTTCTAGACCGGTCAACGAGACTTGTTTCGCTTCCAAAGCACGTTGAAAATGAACCTCGGCCGCCTCCCAGGCGTAAACGGCCAGGGCCCGCTCCCCAGCCAAGTTGGAGTAACGCACCAGCTTCTCGTGGCCTAGGACCGGCTCGGCCTCAACGAAAAAGTAGGCCAACTCGGCGGCGTGTCTCGATACATCGGAATCAGCATCGAGGTACAACCCTTCTAGAGTCTCCGCAATTCGGGCGTGTAGCCGAACCCTTCGGGTGGTGGATAGCTCATCCAAAAGGGTTTCTCGAATCAAAGCGTGGGTGAATCGATAGGATCCCATCGCATTGGGCAACTCCTCGATCACCCGCGACGCCAACGCTTCTTCCAACACCTCCACCAGCCGGTCTTCCACCAAAGTGTCAATGAGCGGGTTCACCTGACTCAACGTAAACTCGCGACCAATCGCCGAGGCGGTGGTCAACACCTCATTACATTCGTCAGACAGCCGGTTGAGGCGCTGTCCGATCACCTCCCGGACACTTTCGGGTATCCTCAGCCCATCGGATGTGCTGATGGGCTCGGCGGATAACCCTTGGCTTTCCGACAGCAGCCTGATGACCTCGGTCATGAAAAATGGGTTGCCTTCGGTGTGGGAATAAAGGGCTTCCACCAACTCTTTGGCAGGCTCGATACCGACAGTACCCTCGATGAATCTCGCTGTGCTCTCCTGATCCAACCCTCGGAGCAAAACACGCTGAAAGCCGCCTCCGCCACCTCCTCCGGTAATTCTGGATAGGTTGGCCAGGGTTTCGGAGAGAGGGTGCTGGCGGGATAACTCCACGTCGCGATAACAGCCAATCACCAACAGGCGCCCGAAACCGGAGACCGAGAGCTCCCGCGCCAGGAACTGCAAAAGCAGCAAAGATGGCTTGTCAGCCCAGTGGAGGTCATCGATCACCAGGACCAGGGGCTGAGATTGTGAGGCGGTCTTCAGGAAATTGGTTACGGAGTCGAAAAGCCGGAACCTGGCCTCCTCAGGGTCTGACGCCGGCGGGGTTTCCAGACCGGGCAGTTTATTCCTGAGTTCTGTGACGATCACGGAGATGTCGGCGGCGCCGGATCCCATTTCCGAGCGCAGCCTTTCCGGCTCTGTTTGTTGGACATAGGCACGAATGCACTGCAGCCAGGGCCAGTAGGGTGGCGCGCCCTCTTCTTCATAGCACCAGCCCCAAAGGACTTTGGCGCCTTGCGTTTCAGCTAGGGCCGCCAACTCCTGGGCCATGCGAGTCTTCCCGATGCCGGGCTCTCCCACCAGCATCACCAAACGCCCCCGGCCAGCCAGCGTTTCATCCACGGCCGAGATAAGGCCCGCCATCTCTGGTTGGCGGCCCACGAAGGGGCTCCGAGATAGCGAACTTCGTTCTGGTTGGGGCGATGGCTCTGCCATGCGGTTAGTATAATCTGGCGGCTGAAGGGAAGCTAGACTTCATCCCAGGGGCAGACTTCAGTTAGCGCTCCGAAAGGAGGTCAAGTGCGCTGAAGCCAACAAGAGTCTAAAATCGGGCGCACCAAAAGGACTTCTTTTTCGTCCATCACTGCAAAATCCACAAAAATGGCCCAACTTTTTAAGCTTGGATGATATTCTTGCCGCGTGAAGTCGCTCTCTCGACTGGGCCAGCATCGGACAATGGCACCCACCGGGGGTTCCCCAACCCGCGCTTTACCGAAACCACGCCTCCTGGCAGCCTGATTGCCGCTGGCGGATGGCGGCTGCTATACTCGCCCGGACGAGCCGCATAGGAAGGTAACGATATGCCGAGATTAGACCAATTGGGCGAGATCCAGCGAAACGGCGTTTTGATGTTTCCGTGCATGGAATACGACGACACGCCCTGGACTCCCTGGACCAAAAAACTATCCGATAGCAAAGTGGCCATGGTAAGCACCGCGGGGCTTCACCTGCGGGGAGACAAGCCCTTCGGCAGCGGCGACCAGACCTACAGGGTGATTCCCTCCGGCACCGAGGCAGGCGAGATCATCATGAGCCACACCAGCATCGGGTGGGACCATACCGGCTTTTACAAAGACCTGAATCTGGCGTTTCCCATGGACCGGCTTCGGGAGATGGAGCAGCGCTCGGAGATAGGCTCCCTGGCCGATGATTTCTACTCTTTCATGGGCGCCCAAAGGGAACCCATGAAGATGCTGGAAGAGACCGGACCCGAGGCCGCCCGCCGGATGAAAGCGGAGGGCGTCGACCTGGTGTTCATGGTTCCCATTTGACCCAATTGCACCCACACCGTGAGTGTGCTGGCCCGGGCCATCGAGGCAGAGGGATTGACCACCGTGACCATAGCCCTGCTGCGGGAACACGCCGAGAAGGTGAACCCGCCCCGGGCGCTGTTCGTGCCTTTCCCCTACGGTTATCCCCTGGGCAAGGCCGAAGATGCACCGTTTCAACACCGGGTCATCAGCGCCGCCTTGGCCCTTCTGGATGCTCCCAAAGGGCCGGTGCTGGAGGAGTTTCCCGATGAAGCCGGCCCCAATGAATACCCCCAGGCGTCGGGCATCAAAGGCTCGCACCTGGCCATCATGGAAGACGCGGCCAATGAGATAACCGCCCTAAGACCCTTTTACGAGCGCTGGGTGGAGGCCCACGGAGGGAGGACGGCGGTGGGAGTGTGCGGTATCCCGCAGCGGCGGTTCCGGGGCATGATCCGTTTCCTTCAAACATACGCTCGGGGAGAGGAGGCCGACATTGACGCCAGGCCGGCCGGTCTGACGGTGCCTCAGTACATACGCCACTGCGTGGACGACCTGAAAGCCTTTTACTACGAGGCGCGCATGGCCCAGAAACCCACCACCACCGAGCCGGAGATTCATACCTGGTTTTGGGGAGAGACCGCCGGGGGCAAACTGACCTCCCAATTGGCCCAGGTGATGACCGAAGCGGACGACCCCGCGATACAGCGAGTGGCCAACGGCCTGGCTCGTTAAACCTCGGCCGGAGCGAAAATCGCTCAAAAATCACCCAAATAGGAAGGCCCAATATGCCGGGAGCCCTTGACGGTATCAAAGTGATCGACTTTGGCCAGTATATCGCCGGTCCCTTGGCGGGCATGCTACTGGCGGACCAGGGCGCCGACGTCATCAAGGTCGATCCTCCCGGCGGGCCAAGGTGGCAGACCCCGGCCAACGCCACCTGGAACCGGGGCAAGCGCAGCATCGTTCTAGACCTGAAAGCGCAGGACGGCCTTTCCACCGCCAAGGAGCTTATCGAGAGCGCCGACGTGGTGGTGGAGAATTTCCGGCCCGGCGTGATGGGCCGTTTGGGCCTGGGCCCTGAAGCCATGACCCAATCAAACCCAGGCCTGGTCTACTGCTCGTTGCCGGGGTTCGCCTCCAACGACCCCAGGGCCGGCGTCCCGGCGTGGGAGGGTGTGATCGGCGCGGCCTCGGCCACCTACCGGCGAACCAACGACGGCTCGGCCACCGACCGGCCAGTGTACACCTCCCTGCCCATCGCATCTTCCTACAGCGCATTTCAAGGGGTGGTCAGCATCGCCATGGCGTTGAACGTGCGCCAGCGCGACGGCTGCGGGCAGGTCATAGAAGTCCCAATGTTCGACGCCATGTTCCCATCTTTGGGGCATCATGGCATGACGGTGCACGACCCCAACTACGTGGACCGCTCGTTGCGGGGAATCTGGGGAGGACATTTCCAGTGCAAGGACGGGCGCTACGTCCGGTTTGGCGGCACCGGCAACCAGAATTTCAGGCAGTTTGTGGAAGCGGCCGGCATCACATCCTGGGATGCGGAAAACCTGACCGACCTGGACCGGTTGATGGACGACAAGAACCTGGCGTCGGAGGTGCAAAAGAGGGCCAAAGAATTATTCCTGACCCGCACCGCCCAGGAATGGGAGGACCTGATCGCCGAGGCGGGCAGCGAGGGTTCCATTTGCCGCACCAGCCAGGAGTGGTTCGAACACCCCCACGCCCGGGAATCCAAGATGGTGGAAGAGGTGGATGATCCCACCTACGGCAAGATGCTCCAGCCGGGCATCGCCGCCCGGATGTCCCTCACCCCCGGAGCCATTCGCGGCCCGGCCCCGGCGTTGGACCAACACCGGGAGGAGATCCTGGGAGAGCTTTCATCCCGGACGTCCAATGGGGCCGCAACCGCCGGCGTTGAAGGCGCCGCCGATCCGGGCCTGGCCAGATCGGCCCTGGCCGGCATAAAGGTGTTGGACCTTTGCATCATCTTGGCGGGTCCGACTTTGGGCCGCACCCTGGCCGAGTTCGGCGCCGACGTCATCAAGATCGACAATCCGGCGCGGGGAAGCACCGTGGCCCGGCACAACGAGATCAACCGGGGCAAGCGCAGCATCCTGCTTGATCTAAAATCGGACGAGGGCCGTGACATCTTCTGGAAGCTGTTGGAAGACGCCGACGTGGTGTCGGAAAACTACCGGGCCGGCAAGATGGAACAACTGGGCCTGGGCTACGATGAGGTTCGGAAGCGAAGGCCGGATATCGTTTACGCCTCCCTCAATGCCTACGGCCACGTGGGCCCCTGGGCGGGGCGTCCGGGCCACGAACAGTTCGCCCAAGCGGCCACCGGCATGGACCGGCGGTTCGGCGGCGATGGAGAGCCCGCCACCCAGCCCAACCCGATAAACGACTATGGCACCGGGTACATGGGCGCGTATGCGGTGGCCCTGGCCTTGCTGCACCGCCAGCGCACCGGAGAGGGACAGTACGTCGACGCCGCGCTGGCGTACACGGCGATGACCTTGCAATCGCCATACATGCAACAGTTTGAAGGCAAACAGTGGGATGAGACCAAAGGCCAGGACGCCCTGGGCAGCGGTCCGTTGCACCGGGCCTATCAAGCCAGGGACGGCTGGGTCTTTTTGGGCGCCGGTGAATCGGACCTGGAACGTCTGGCGGCGGTTTCAGGCATGTCTGGGATCGATGCCCAGCGGGGCGCCGGCCTAGAACCCGGTCTTGAAGAGCGGTTCCTCGCCGAAGACGTGGAAACTTGGGTGGCCCGCCTGACCGCCGCGGGAGTCGGGGCCCATCAGGTGGTGATGAATTCCCATTCATTGATGACCATCCCCTGGGTGAAAGACCAGGGGCTCAGCATGACGCGAGAGCACCAGGAGATCGGCCTCGTCACCGCTTGCGGGCCGGCCCCCAGGCTCTCCCGGACGCCGGTGCAGCCCGGGCGGCCCGCGCCCAAACCCGGATCAGACGCCCTGGAGATCTTAGAGAGCGTGGGCCTGGGAGACCGGTTCGAAGATTTGGTCCAACGGGGCATCGTGCGGATCGATGGGGTGGCCGCAGGCTAGGAAAGGACGCACATCGCATAGCGAAATCGAAAGGGGTTGGGGTGACCAAACGCCCCCAACCCCTTTGGTATGCCCGGCCTGGACCCCGCCCGAGAATTTGAGATTATTCGGCCACCCGCTCATCAAAATGCCAGTTTGGGAGAAGGTTACCCGGTGGTCTCCGCTAACTCCTCCGTGTCGATGGCGAAGACCACTTCGCGGCCTGCCAACGGACAATGGCATGCGACCTCCTGGGGCAGTTCATCTTCCCAAGGGCCGCTACCTATCGAGCTAAAGGCTTTGACCGCCGCGGCGCATAATGGCCGGGACAGGTGGCCGTTGGCGTCGATCACCCACCTATTGCCGGGCATGAATCCGAGGGCGCAAGCGCCGGTGACCTTCAACACCTTGATGGAGACCGGCGCCAGAGGCGCAAGGGGCACTTCGTCGATCCACTCCATGCCCGCTACAGCGTGCCCGGTTTCTGCCGCTAGGGCCGTGTGAACCACCGCCTTTGCGGTTATCGCTGTGTACACGCCCAGGCCCATCACCGCAGCGAATATGGCCAGTAGGATGGCCAGTTCCCCGGCGACCGATGGATTGCCGGCGGCCAGGTACATGACGATCAGCGCTACGGGCAAGGCGGCGGCGGCCAACGCCAGATAGATCCATCCGGAAGATATCACCATCCTAGCTCTCATAGCGCCTCCGGCACTGCCGAATGAGGCCTTCTGGCCCTTTTCTTATTGTGCGATTCGGCCATGGCGGTACATAGGGCCAAAGTGCCTGGGGTTTTGCGCCGTTTGGCCTGTTTGGAGGGCCTGTCCTTAAGGCACGCCCTGTTATAGGGTTGGGCTCAGAACGACCTGATATATAGTCGGCCTACAATGGCGGGTACGAGGCGAATCCCCACCGAGGTGCAAGGGAGTCTGTCTTTTCCTATATTTGAGCTTGTATTGGTGCTTTCGAAAGGAGCTTTCCACTACCCCCAGTTTTTGGATTTGGGCAGGTATTTCGGGCTGTTTGCGCTCTCCACGTGCTTGACCAGCACGTTCATGGTGCCATCCCGGCGGGAAACCTCGCCACGCACCACCAACACCGGCTCCCTAAGCACCAAGCGGTACTTCTCATAGGTTTGGGGCCACACCACCAGGGGAGTGTGGCCGAACTCGTCCTCCAACGTGAGAAACACGGCCTTGGCCAGGGGGCGCTGCCGCCGGATCACCAGACCCGCCACGGTCACCTCCGTGCCGTCGGGCAGGTCCAAAATGTCCTGGCTGCTGGAAACCCGGCTGGGCAGGTATTCCCTTAACATGGCCATCAAATGCCCCTTGGGATAAACACCCATGGTGCGGTACTCGCCGGCCATGACCTCCCATTGGCTCTGCGGGGGCAATCCGGGCATATCCTGCTCCACGGGCAGGGGCAACGCCTGTTGGTAGCCTCCGGGACGGTAGCGCAGTCCCACCTCCCAAAGGGCCGCCCGCCGGTCCGCCGTTAAAGAATCAAAGGCGCCGGCGTTCACCAGATTCTCGATGGCCTCACGTTGCAGTCCGGTGCGCTCCATGGCATCGGCCAAACTGGTGAATGGTCCAGACTTTTCCTTGCCCTGGTCCCGGGCCCGTACGATTGCCGCCGCTGCCGCTTCTCCCACGCCCCGCACCTGGAAGAACCCCAGCAGCAGGGACTCGTCTTTGATGGTGCACTTCTCAATGCTGTCGTTGATGTCCGGGTTCAGCACGGCGATGCCGTGGCGTTTGGCGTCCTCCTTCAGGGTTTCCCGGTTGTAGAAGCCCATGGGCTGCTGGTTGAAGATGGCGACGAAAAATTCCAGGGGGTAGTAATACTTGAGCCAGGCCATGTGGTAGGCGGTGGCGCCGAAGGCAAAGGCATGGGATTCGGGAAACATGTAGTGGCCGTTGAACTTCTTGAATATCCTTTCGGCGGCCTTCTGGGAAACCCCCTTTTCCCAGGCCCCCCGCAGGAACTTTTCACGGTAGAAGCCGATCAGCGCCTGATTGTTGCGGCGGGTGAAAGTCCGGCGCATCTGGTCAGCCTCCATGGCGCTGAAACCGGCCACGTCCATGGCCACGTGGTTCACCTGGTCTTGAAACAGGATGATCCCCAAAGTGCGCTCCAGGGCCCGCCGTTCCAGGGGATGGTCGTAGTCCCAGGGGGTGCCCTGGGAGCGGCGCTTTATGAACTGGCTGACGCCGTCGTTGACCCCCACCCCCGGCCGCACCGCGCCCACCTCGTAGGCCATGTCGGTGAGGTTGCGGGGTTTGATGCGGGGGACGGTCTGCATCTGGGCCGCCGACTCCACCTGGAATATCCCGATGGTGTCGGCCCGGTGCATCATCTCGTACACCGCCTGGTCGTCAAAGTCGATGCGGCTCAGGTCGATGTAGTGGCCGGTGCGCTCTTCTATTAACAAGAGCGCGTCCTGCATTTGCGACAGGGCGCCCAGGGCCAGGAAGTCGATCTTGACGAACCCGGCCAGGTCGATGCTGTCCTTGTCCCAGTGGCATATGTACCTGTCTTCGATGGCGCTGGGCTGCACCGGCACCATGTCGATAAGGGGGGAAGAACTGATGATCATGCCGCCGGGGTGTTGGGCCAGGTACTTGGGAAAGCCGTCCAGTTGCAATGCCAGGTCGATCAGGTGGCTCCAGACGGGGGCGTCGACCTTGTCGCGGAACTCGGGAAGCCCCAGCATCTCCGGCCGCAGGGCATTGGCATGGTTGCCATCCACCCTCTTGGCCAGCTTGTCCACGTCCTGGGCAGGCAGCCCCAGGGCCTTGCCCAGGTCGCGGATGGCCCCTTTGAGCCTGTAGGTGGAGATCATCCCGGTGAGGACGGCGTGGTCCCAGCCCCACTTCTGGTGCACCCTTTTGATCAGCTCTTCCCGGATGTTCCGGGGAAAGTCCAGGTCTATATCCGGCACCGACCCCATCTCGTCGGACAAAAACCGGTCCAGGGACAGGTTGAACTCCAGGGGATCTATGTGGGACAAGCCGATGAGGTAACCCACCAGCATGGACACCGACGACCCCCTGCCCCTGCCCGGCGGCCGCTCTTCCAGGGGTATCTCGGCGTCGCTCAGGCCCAACTCGATCATGATCTGCCGGGCCATCTGGATTATCTCGTAGTAGATCAGCAGGAACCCGGCCAGGTTGTGCTTCTCGATCAACCGGAATTCCTCGTCAAGCCGCGCCTTCACCTTATCGGTGACGCTTCCGTAACGGCGTTGGGCAGCCTGATGGCACAGGCTCTCCAGGTAGGTCACGGGCGTAAAGCCCTGGGGCACCGGATAGTCGGGGAACTGGTATCCCAGGTCCTTGGTGAGGTTGAAGGCGCACCGGCCGGCTATCCGCAGGGTGTTTTCCAGGGCTTCGGGACAGTCCTGGAACAAGGCGGCCATCTCTTCCGGAGATTTCAGGTAGAACTGGCCGTTGGGGCGGCGGTGCTGGTGGGTCTCGTCCAAACTGAGGTTGTGCTTGATGGACACCAGGGCGTCCTGAAGGCGGTGGCGCTCGGGAACGTGATAATGGACGTTGTTGGTGGCCACCACGCCCACACCCAGTTCACCCGCCAGTTGGACCAGTTGGCGGTTGCGCCGGGTGTCTCCCTGGACCAGGTTCTGCTGCAGTTCCACAAAGACGTTGGCCGTACCGAACCAGTCCAGGTATTGCCTGAGCTGGTCTTGGGTTTCATTTAGATGCCCCTGGTCCAAAAGGCCGGAGAGCCGCCCCTGGCGGCAACCGGTGAGCAGGATCAGGCCCTGGGTCAACTCGGGCATATGCTTAAGATCGAATCCCGGGTCCCGGCGCTCACCGGATATGTAGGAATAGGAGATGATTCGCGACAGGTTGCTGTACCCCTGCCTGGTTTCGGCCAGCAAGGTCAGGTGGGAGCCGTCCTTGAGGGTGACCTCGGCGCCGGTGATGGCCTGGACATCAACGCTGTTGGCTACCTGGGCGAAGTGCATCGCCCCGCATAGATTGTCGTGGTCGGTGATGGCCAGGGCCCGGTGGCCCAGTTCCTTGGAGCGCACCAAAAGCTCTTCCACCGAGGATGCCCCCTCGTGGAAAGAGTAGTTGGTGTGGCAGTGTAGTTCCGCGTAGGAAATATTCATGATCCAAGCACATCATTTCATCCACCACACGTCATCAACACTTAGCGGTCAGGCATTAGCTATTAGCGGTCAGCGGTCAGCTTTTTGGATGCGGGATACCGGTGTTTGCTTTATCTTGATATTGGTTGCCGGAGCAGGGTGTTAAATCCCCCCATCCTAACCTTCCCCCCCTCGCGGGGGAAGGGACTTATGTGCAACCGGGCACATAGGTTACAAATAGACCGGGGACATAGGTAACACCAAAGTAGGAGTATGCAAGGTATGGTTAGCATAGCTGTCCAGGAGCCCGATCTGGAGCGGTCCGAAGTGGACCGTCCAGTAGCGGCCATCCTGGGGCATCAGTCCCACAGGCTCCCCGCACAGGGCTTCGCTGAGATAGACCCTCCCTCCATTCCACTTGATCTCCCCATTGGTCCGGACCCGCCGCACCGTCATCCCGGACTCGTACTCTGGAGAGTCCACCCGACTGGGATATTGACGCGCCGACGGTTGATACTGCCGAGCTGGCGGTTGCTGACCCAGCGCTTCGTGGGGCCGCTCTTCGTTGTAGCTGATGCGAAAGGTCTGGAAAGCGCGCTGTTGCCTCTGCCAGGTGGATTGGGGCGGGTTGGCGGTCTCCGCCTTCAGAGTCCGATGCATCCGCTCCAGCCTCCCGTTCTGCTCCGGATGTCCCGGCTGGATGCGCTCTGGCAAGATCCCCAGCTTGATCCACCACACCGCCAGGGACGACAGTCCACCCAGGCCCACGCTGGCAAAGGGCGGACCGTTGTCAGAGCGGATGGCCTGCGGGAGACCGTACTCCCTGAAGGCCCGCTCCAAAACCGGGCGCACTTGCGAGCCTCGGGGCTGGCGCAGTCCGTAGCACACCAGAAGATACCGGGAGGAGGCGTCCTCCACCGTGAGTGGGTTCACGCGGTCCCCTTTGCCGGTGCGAAACCAACCCTTGAAGTCGATGCACCACAGGTCGTTGGGCTGCTCCGCTTGGACAAAGGGTTGGCTCCAGGGCGCTGTCCGGCGGCGGCGCTTGCGCCGGCGCACCAGCCCTGCCCGGTCCAGCACTTCTCCAACGGTGCTGGGGGCTGGCCATCCTTCCATGGAAGGACACGGCTCCCGGTCACGGAGCCAGGCTACCAGCTTCTTGGGACCCCAAGTCGGGTGCTCACACCGAGCCATGATCAGGCGCTCCACCACAGCCTGCCCTGTCTGGTTGGGACGCCGGTGAGGCGCCCGGCTAATGTCTCCCAGACCATCCCAACCCCAGGCCTGGAAACGCTTGACTCGTTTATAACCGGTCTTTGGGCTGATGCCAAAGACCCGGCAGGTTTCCAAGAAGGTTTCTCCCCCTCTCTCCCACCTTTGTATGAACCTGATCTGTTCCACTTCACGACTCGTATTATTCCAAGGCACCACTTCCCTCCCCACCGTCATC
>JADFPM010000054.1 GCA_022562335.1 Chloroflexota bacterium | reverse complement strand
GATAAGGCGATTCGACGTTTGGCGTTTCGTGTGGCCAGCACGGCTGGTCCCAGGGGCGGCGGCAGTGGGGAAGGGAGGGGGAGATGCGTAAACTGATGACCTTGGCCGGGGCGGGCCTGATGGCGGTGCTCCTTGGAATAGCGCTTCTAAGCCTCTTCTCTCCGGCGGCGGCACGTGCCGACGACGACCACGGCGATTACCGGTCTTTGGCAACCCACATCGGGATCGGCACCGGTGAGATAAACGGCAACATCGACCAAACCTCCCTTTTCTTCGACGTTGATTACTTTTCCTTTGAGACCAAAAGAGGTGTTGAATACACCTTTGTCCTGGGTTTGACCGGCGTCACCGACGCCAACATGACGGTGATCGATTCGGTGGACCGGGGAGCCGGCGCGGCCCAGGGGCAAACCATGACCTGGGACGGCGACGAGAAAGAGGTCAAGTGGGTGGCTCGCACCGACGACACCTATTTCCTAGAGATCTATGGCGCCCAGGGCGCTCCCGACGGGCCCGTTTTCTTGGGTTCGTACACTCTGCAAGTCACCTCAGACACCAGCCTGGCGGACCGGCACGAGGAATACATCGCCGGAGCGACCCCCATTGCCATCGGCAACGAGTACCATGGCGCCATCAGCCCCTGGCCCAGCCAACCCATGTACGCTGGAAGCATTCAGGCGGATTATGACCGCGATTATTTTTCTTTCCGGGCCAACCGGGGAGTCAGGTACACCATCAACGCCCAATTGGGCACGGCCCAGGGCGTGGAGATCGCAATTAGCAACCAGGCCGGCGTCATCGAGTCTTCCACCTTCGGCCTTGGGTCGGCTTTGGAATGGATTGCCCCGGCCACCGCCATCTACTATGCCGTGATCTCCGGATCGACACTGGTCAGGGAACCCGTGGGCACCTATATCCTGAAAGTCTCCGCCGACCTCTCGCTGGAAGACAGGCACAGCGGCAACCGGCAGGGAGCCACTCCCATCAGCTTTGGCACCCAGCATCAGGGCGCCATCAGCCCGGCGGACGACAACGACTTCTTTTCCTTCCAGGCTGTCCGGGGCGTGCGGTATTCCTTTAACGTCAACTCGGGCGACGTGGACTCGGGAACGGTAGAAGGCGTGGGCATCTTGGTGTCGGACCCGGCCGGCAAGGCCGAAGCCACCAACGGCGGTGTGGGCCCGAACCTCGACTGGGTGGCCTCGTCCACCGCCATTTACTTTTTGGTGGTGTCCGGTTCTCCACTGGTGCGAGAGCCGGTGGGAACCTATGTCCTGGAAGTGGCGGCCGATATGGCCTTGGAGGACCGTCACAGCGAGTCAAGAGAAGGGGCGACCCAAATCAGCTTTGGCAACGCCCATAAAGGATCGGTCTCGCCTGAAGACGACGTGGATTATTTCTTCTTCCAGGCCATCCGCGGAGTCAGATACACGTTCCAAGCAGACCTGGGCACCTCCACCGGGGTATCCATCTCGGTGTTGAATCCCACGGAGGGCGTTGCCACCACCACGGCCGGTGTCGGTGATAAGTTGAAATGGATCGCACCCTCCACGGATACGTATTACGCCACCGTGACCGGCTCCAACCGGGTTAACGACCCCATTGGGACATATTCGTTGGAGGTCACCGCAGACGCGTCTCTGGAAGACCGGCACAGCGACGGCCGCGAGGGGGCCACTCCCATAAGGCTGGGCAGCATCCACAGCGGGGCGATCAGCCCTGAGCTGGACGAAGATTATTTTTTCTTCAGGGCCGTTAGGGGCGTTCAATACGATATCAAAGTCAACGCCGGCGGGATGCTGGGGATCGGCATAGTGGTGGCTCAGCCGGTAGAGGGCATCGAATTATCCAACTCCGGCGCGGGCAACACCCTTTCTTGGATCGCGCCCAGCGACGAAACCTATTTCATCGCCATATCTTCTTCTCCTCAGGTCATGAATCCCATCGGCACCTATACCTTGGAAGTCATCGCCAACACCAGCCTGCAAGACCAACACAGTGAATCCCGGGAGGGTGCTACACCCATCGGATTTGGCACTGTCTACAACGGCGCCATCAGTCCCGAAACCGACTTTGACTTCTTTTCCTTCCCGGCTAAACGGGGAATGAGATACAGCATTGATGCTGGCATGGGAGCAACCGTGGCCATCTCCGTCGGCAAGCCGGTGGAGGGATTCGTGATATCAAACGAAGGCTCCGGTTCCCAGTTGGATTGGATCGCCACCGAAGACGGGACCTATTTTGTCATCCTGTCCGGCTCAACCAGGGTCACCGACGCCGTTGGCAATTACTCGTTAACGGTGAAGGCCGACAGCACATTGGAAGACCGCCACAGCGATCTGGCCAAATCCGCCACCCCCATCAGTTTTGGCAATTCGGTGGCTGGGGCCATCAGCCCCGCGGATGACAAGGACCTGTTCTACTTTCCCGCCCGGCGGGGTGTCATGTACACCTTTGAGCTTACCTACGGATCGACCGCGGCGGTGAGCTTGTCGGTGGACTCAGAGGACGGAGGTGAAGCGCCGGTGGCGGCAAACTACGGGCAGGAAACGGAGGTCTCCTGGGTCGCGACCGCCTCGGGCACGTATATCGTCACCGTTTCTTCTTCCCCCCATGCCGGCGATCCGGTGGGGACCTATTTCCTTAAGGTGACCGCCGATTCTGGACTGGAGGACCGGCACAGCGATTTCCTGGCCGGAGCAACCGAGATCGCCTTTGGCAACAATATCTTAGGGGCCATCAGCCCGGTGAACGACGTAGACAATTTCACCTTCGCAGCGGAAAAGGGGCAGACCTATGTGGTCGAAGTGAAGACGGAGAACGAAGAACCGTTCAGGTTCACCGTCACCAATCCGAAATCAGGATTCACCGACTCCAACTACGATACGGGCTCGCTGCTGGCGATCACCGCGCCGGTGACCGACGCCTTTTACGTCACCATTTCGGCCGCCAAATCCGGCGATGCCGCCGTGGGAAAATACCAGATCATCGTCACCCCTGATAATTTCGCTCCCAAAATCAACCCTCCCCAGAGCGGCCAGACATTTAGCATGGTGCGGGCGGCTTCCCAGATGACGCTGGATGCCGGCGTCAGGGTAGCGCCTCCCAACGGGACCGTGAGGATTCCCATAGTGGTTGGAAACGCCGAGGATGTGCTTGGGGTCACCTTCAGCCTGGCCTATGACCCGAAAGTGGTGGAAGTCGTTGGAGTGACCAAGGGCTCGCTTTTCTCTCCCGCCACGTTTAGATATCACGCCGATGATCCGGGGTTGATCCGCTTTGGCTTTGCTTCGAATGAACCCCTGGCAGGCGATGGGTCGGCCGCCGTGGTGGAATTCAGGGCGGTGGGCGAGATTGGAGATTCCACCCAGTTGACCCTTTCCAGGAGTTTGGTGAGCGATTCTTATAGCCGGCCTGTCACCATTGCGCTGGCCGACGGCATGTTGACCATAGGCCAACGCATACTTGGCGATGGCGATGGCGATGGCAGCGTCACCGCCTTGGACGGACTGATCGCCTTGAGAATGGCCGCTCAAACGATGCCGGTGGACCTGGCCCTGGACATGGACGGCGACGGCGCGGTCACTATCGAGGATGCACGGCAAATCCTAGCCCTGGCCGGACCGGAGAAGGGGATCTAACATGAAAGGTCTTAAAGAATGGACGGATATAGCCCTGATTACGCTGGCGGCCAGTTACAAGTGGGTCTTGGGCGCCCTGGCGGTCGCCGCCGTGATCGGGGGAGGCCTGTTTGCGGCGGGAGTGTTTACCGGCGGAGATGAGACGGCAGATACCCAATCCGCCGTTGTCACTGAGCCAACCGCCGTCCCCACGTTGCCGCTGCCCACGGCCATGCCCTTGCCCACCCAGACACCCATGCCTACGCCCACTCCGGAACCCACTCCTGTTCCTACCTTGGCGCCCCCGGCCACAGCTACGCCGGAACCGCTGATCGAAGCGACGCCCGCCGCCCCACAATTGGTGCAGGTGCCCATCAATCTGAAAGGGGCCTACCAAGTGGGGAGCCTGGAATTCGTTCTTAACTACGAGCCGTCGTTGCTGGAGGTCACCGGCGTGGCCAAAGGCGACTTGGCGGGAGATGCGATCATCGAGTCCCTGGTATCGGCCCCTGGCAAAGTCTGGATCGCCATGATCGCTGCCGACGGCGTGACTGGTGATGGTTCCGTGGCGGTGGTCTCTTTCCGATTGTTGAAGGGGAACACGGCCAACAGCACACTGCTTTTGGAAAACGTGTCCAGCTATAACGCGTCAACCTTGTTGGACCTGCTTTCCAGTTCATCGCCGGGATTGTTGGTGATGAACGACGGTTCTTACACTCCGCCGGTGGTGACCTTCGAGTAACGGTCAGGCCACGGCAGGAATCCGGCGCAATGGCAGAAGGCCCCGGCAATCGCCGGGGCCTTAGCTTTACATCCATTTCCCCAAGATCGCTCGGGAGAGCGGCTCGCTGGTATCATGATGCCATCAGTGTTGATCGGCGCCCCACCTAAAGGTCTTTGTTAACGGTTTGTGCAGGCCACTTATAGCGGTTTAACATCTGATGAGGGTCTAGCGAAAATCTCCAGGCCGTACCGATGGTCGATACCCAAGCAGCCTCCTAGTTTGGTTCAGGGGATCATGAGCCACCAAACACTTGTAGAGCGGTTTCGTAAAGCGCGATCGGATCAGACCTTAGCGGTGCTGGAAGGGATCCACCCGCTAAAGCATGCTATCCGGTTTGGCGCTGAGCTGATCGAGGTTGTGACGTCGAATGTCGAGGAGCTAGGCAGGTTAGGGGCCGAGATCGCGCCGGACATCGCCGACAGCCTTGATAAGATGGTTAGCGGCGTTCCCGTGGAGGTCTTCGAGCAACTAGCGCCGATAGTGCCTCCCACCGGTGTGATAGCCATCGCAAAGCGCCCCACCACAACCCTGGCGGAAGTGTTGAATAACCCGGGGCCCGCTCCGGTGGTCTTGCTGGAGAACCCCAGAAACCTCTTGAATATCGGTGCGGCGGTCCGTGTGTCGGCGGCCGCGGGGGCTGTGGGACTGGTCACCACCGGCCCGCAAGACCCGTGGAACCCGGCGGCATTGATAGCCGGCGCGGGCTTGCATTTCGCCATCCCGGTCACTAGAACGGCCACGATCCCCGTTTGCGATCGCTCCATCGTAGTGGTCGATCCAACGGGCGAGCCTTTGCGGCCGGGTTTGATTCCGGCCCGTGCGATCCTCGCCTTTGGTTCAGAACGCGGAGGTCTCAGCCCAGAATTGATCGCGGCGGCCGGGCTCCGCGTCTCTATTCCAATGAACGCGGGGATTTCAAGCCTCAACCTGGCCACTGCGGTGGCGGTGGTTCTATATGCCTGGAGATTCGAACAGTGAGGTTCGATCAGTCGCGAAGGGAGCACTGCCGGCGCAAAATATTTGGCTGGTTGCGCTGAATTATCGCCCGGGCTTCAGGACCGGCGGGATGGAGTCCACTCCCGCCACAAAATGTTAGAAATCGGACGAAAGAAAGTGCCTCCAGGCTAGCCTGGAGGCACTTTGGTGTCTAAGGCTTGGAGCGGCCGATGGGAATCGGACCCACGTATCTGCCTTGGGAGGGCAGCGCTCTACCACTGAGCAACGGCCGCGAATGACGAATTACCCGGCGGACCTTCGCCGCAAGACATTTGCAGGAATACCGCCTGGCTGATGATAATTTGGAGGCTCCTGCATTGTCAATGAAACGCCGGGCCGTGCCGCTTCTACTCTTTGGGCGTCATCAACCAATCTTGGGATAACACGCCGCCGGTCAGCCATCGTTCGTGGGCCTCTTGCCTCCCTGGAGGTACTTCCACGCCCAGGCCGTCGGCCAAGCGAGTCATGAAGTTAAACACGCAGGTGATCAATACCACCGATAGGATCTGCTCATCGCTGAGCCCCAGGGCGCGCAGTTGCTCCACGTCGGTCTTCTGCATGGATGTGGGGTCCCGGGTGAGTTTTGACGCGAAGTCCAACATGCCCCGGGTCACCGGGTCCAGGTCTGCCTTGGTGTAATCGTGCATGATATGGCTGGCAAGCTCCGGGTCGTCGGAATGCTGACGGAGGAACCCTCCGTGGGCCATGGTTCAAAACCGGCATTTATTGGCGACCGAAACCGTAGTGGCTATCGCTTCCTCTTGGACCCTGGTCAGGGCTGAAGCGCCGAAAGTGACCGCCTGGTTCAGGTTGCTCACGGCATCCATGGCTTTGGGATCTATAGACATGACTTTTATGATGTTGCCGACGTTGACGTCCGCCTCTTTGATCCAAGACATGGAAAATCCTCCAAGAACATACGTATTCCCAACGGGGACAGCGGGCTGGCCCCGTTGGACGCCGCCATTATATACCGGCGACGGATCTGAACCTGGGATGGTCAAACGGCAGGGGAGTTGAAAGGGAACATGGTCCCGCCGGCGGGGAACCCACTCCGGCGGACTGAGTCTCTGCCTGGACGCGCCGTTGCGTTGCAACCGCGGCATCTGCATCGGGGAGATGCCAGCCGTTGGGTGAGGGTCTCCACCTCTTGGCCCAGCCGCAGCCTGCGGTGTTGAAGCGTGCAGTGGAGTTTCACCGCCCAGCTGTGGCCGCGGAAGTAATTCTTGATCTTTCCCGCCACCGGAGATGGCAAAGGAAATTGGGTTTCCCATGTATCCGGTACCGGACATTCCTGACATTTCCCGATAACCGAGTGGCGGTAATATCTGGTCCCCAAATCATAATATCGGCCGTGGTTCCTCTAACATTCACAAGTTCATAGCATGGCCGTCGAAATCTTGTCATCAAGAGAATGATTCGTTAATATAACTGCTTATCGCGGAAACTGTCCGGTGGATTCGATCATCCCGGTGACTGCGCTGCTCACCGGAGCGGTTAGGTTTGGCCCCAGGCTAAGTTTACGAGACGGTCTAGGGAAGTCGCTTTAACGGCTGACCATATTTAGTCCAGGGCCTCGCCAAGACGTGTTCAAACGCCGCTCGGAATGGCTGAAAGGTTTAAGAGACCCCAAGACCTGTTTAACAACACACTGAGTTAGATGTCACCCGGAAATACCCTGAGGTGCGAGGTGTGTTAGACCTTTTGGCGATTCTACCGCGGTGTATTGGGTGGTGTTATGGTTGGGATTGGTGGTTTATCCGCGTTGCCGGAATTGGCAGGAGGGAGTTTGAGCGACGTCATCGAATTGAGGGTCCCGCCTAAGTTGGAGCACCAGTCGGTGGCCCGCGCCGCTATCGGCGTCATTGCCGGCGGATTGTCTTTCAACTATGACGAGATCATCCAACTTCGAGTGGCCGTTTCCGAAGCATTTGAGATCATGCTCAGGCGTGTTCAACGAACAAGTCCAGAGTCTTCACCGTCGGAAGTGATCATTCGATTCAATATGGAGACAGACAGCGTCGAGGTTCTCATCCCGGCATGGCCGTCCATTGCCAGCTATGTCGCCACCGAGGAAGACGCTGAAAGCCAGGCCCTTTTAGAAAGCCTGATGGACGAAATAAAACTTAATGGTGGTGATGAAGGTGAGCCCGTGGTCCGCATGTTAAAGCGCAAAGAGGCTCGCGGTCTTTAGGGGTTGATCCCTGGAAAGGCAAGTATGAACACCGGGTAGGGGTAAGCTCCACCGCAACGATGTTGGGGAAGGGGTGAGATGGCAGCCAAGTTTAACCCTCAGGGAGCCGAAAAACTCCTTGAGTTGTGGTTGGAAACCAGGGAAATGACTTTCCGGGACCAGTTGGTGGCGCAACACCTGCCGCTGGTGAACCGGCTGTGCCGCAGGTTTCAGCACCTGGGCGAGCCCATGGATGACCTGGTCCAGGTGGGCACCATCGGCCTGTTCAAAGCGATCGATAAGTACGACCCACAGCAGGGAAATCAACTGGCCGCTTTTGCCATCCCCGTGGTTATGGGAGAGATCAAGAATTACTTCCGTGACCACGGCTGGGCGGTGAAACTCCCCCGCAAGCTCCAACGTCAAAAGCTGATGGTAGACCGCACCGTGGAAGGGCTAACCCAAAAACTGGGCCGCTCTCCCACCGTGTCCGAAATCGGCGATGCCGCCGGGATCTCCGAGGAGGAGGTCTTCCAGACCTTTGAGGTGGAGCGGTTCGGCAGACCCCTGTCTCTGGATGTTGAACACATCCAGGACGACGGCCAGGAAGCCGCAAGCATCCTGGACCGCCTGGGCGAGGAAGACCCGGACCTGGAATTTTTGGCCCAACGCATGGACCTGAAGGTGGCCCTGGGAGATATGGACTCCAGGGAGCAAAAGATCCTCTATATGAAATTCTATTCCGGGCTATCCCAGAGCGCCATTGCCCAACGGCTGGGTATCTCTCAGATGCACGTGTCCCGGCTGCAACGCAGCGCCATGGCCAAGCTGAAGCAGAGTCTATTGACCCCGGCCGCCGATTGACGGATTTCCGCTGGACTTTCCGCCCCGGTCCTCTTGCTCCCGGGGCGACGCCGTTTCAGGCGTCGCTGTGTTGATTGAATCCGTGCTGGCCGTGCTGGCCGTGCTGGGATCAATCTTGCTAGATGGGAAGCATTGGCTCGGACCGGTCTGGCGGCAGATCGGAATCAAAGGCATTGATCATAAATGCCAGCAGCGCATAGTTACCCATCAGCATGGTCAGTTCCACCAGCCCCTGGCGTCCAAATTGCTCCAGAGCAGCCTGAAATCCTCCCCTGCTCACATGGTGCGTCTGAAAAAATTCCCGGCCATAGGTTATCGTGGCTTCTTCGCCGGGGTCCATGTCGGGAAGGTCGCCCTCGTCTCTCAACGCATCCACAATATCTGGGTCCACGCCGGCTTCTTTGGCCGATGCGGCATGGGCGTTCCAAATGTGTTGGCAGTCCATTTCCCGGGCGGTGACCAGCATGGCCAGCTCCTGAATCTTTTTGGGCAGGGACGAATCATCCCGCAAGTATTGATTCAGCGCAGTGGCCAGTTGGTGGGCTTGCGGCACGTGGATCATCACGGAACCCGGTCCATATTGGGGTACCGAGCCCAGGCTCTGCAGCATTTCGTCAAAAGCGGCCCTCTGTCCTTCGGGCACCGATTCTCTGGTTGCCGCCGGCAATCTGGCCATGGAAGTCATCCTCCGGAAATATATTCTTTGGGGCAGAACCACACCGTGGGCCCCAGCCGCGGCTAACGGTACTAGGGCCCGATTTCCTTGTCAATTTGCCGAGGCCAAGGGAAAGTGGGAAACCTGCAGGGCGTGGGATGGTTGGTAGCATTGGAATCGGTGGGTATCAGTTCGGTTCGATCATATCCCCGATCGACCACCTGGGCCACAGATCCTGGCTGGGATCGTTGGTTACGTTCAACTGTTCGCTGCCGTTGGCTCTCATGATATAGATTTCGTAATTCCCGTCACGGCGGGAGGCGAAGGCGATCTTGCTGCCGTCGGGAGACCAGGATGGGGTGATGTCGTCGGCGGTGTTGGCGGTCAGACGTTTCTGATTATTGCCGTCGGCATCCATGACGTATATCTCGTTGTTTCCGTCCTTGTCCCACTGGAAGGCGATCATTTTGCCATCGGGAGACCAGGCTGGCGCAAGGGCATTGCCGGTTCCAGCCACTTGGATGATGGTGAGCCGGGTAACGTCGTTGCCAAAGGCGGTCATCGAGTATATCTCATACTGACCGTCACGGCGGGAAGCAAACGCGAGACGATTCCCATCGGCAGACCAGGTTGGGAATATGTCTTCCCCCGGGTCATCGGTCAAGCGGGTTTGCTCGGTGCCATCAGCATTCATCACGTATATGTTCCCGCTGCCGTCGCGGCGGGACGAAAATGCGATCCTTTCTCCATCGGGAGACCAAACGGGCCAGGTGTCGCTGTTGGGGTTTTTGGTCAGATTGGTTGCACCGGTCCCATCTTCGTTGGAAACGTAAATCTCCCTGTTGCCGTTGCGGTTAGAATCGAAGGCGATCTTCCCGGCGTCGGGCGACCAGGCGGGGTTTTGGGACTCGGCGTCTTCGGAGGTCAAACTGGTTTGATTGAGCCCATCCATCTGCATCAAATATACCTTCCAAGTCGACTCCCGGTCGGTAACGAATGCCAGGCGGGTTTGTCCGGCGTAACTGGGTGTGGGCGTCGGGATTTGGTCGGGCGCAGGGAAAATCACCACTTGGACGCTTCTTTTGCCGTACATGGTCACCGTAGCGACCTCGTTGTTCGCCGAGTCGACCCCGCTCCAACGGATTATCGAGGTGGAAATGTACGCATCCACGGTCACTTCCAAAGTAACAGACCGGTCTTCCCGGTACTTCCCGTCGGGCCGTGGAAGCTGGCGCAACCGGATGGTGCCGTATTTGACGGGAAAATCGATCTGACCCACTGTCACCTGCGTGTTGTTGATGGTCAGGACGAAACCCGGTTCTGGGTTCGGCGTTGGTGTGGGAGTAGGCGCCGGAGTGGGCGGTGGCGTTGGCGTCAAGATTTGGGTAGGGGTGGGCAAGGGTGTTTCAGTGGGCGTGGGCGCCGGGGTGGGAGTGAAATTAGATTGAGGTGAGGGCGTGTCCGTGGGCAACGGGGTTGCGGTGGGCGGCGTCCTGGTGCGAAGGAAAGTGAATGTGGGCCTTGGCGTGGGCGTCAAGACCTGGATAACGGGACGGGTGGTGGCAGCGGGCGTGGTCAGGTCCACCGTTGCCGGTGTCGGGGTTGGGTCAGGAGTAGCCGTCTCGGCCGCCGCTTCCGTGGGGACCGCAGTTGTTCCGGGGGTGGCCGGTGGGGGTGTCACCGGGAAAGCTGTTACATCCGGCGCCGCTCCCCCGCAGCCCAATGACAAAATCGGCAGGAGAGCCAAAGAAAGGATCACTACCGCCCGGCAAACGCGGATATTTTTAGGCCGGCGGGCTGAATGGGCGCCGGCGGGCAGGAGGTTTCCGGCGGGGCGCCGAATATTTGATGGGCAAGAACGCATTATCCAGTGAGGAGGCCGGTGGGTTAGCCAAGTTTTTCCGCGCGGGAACCGGTCAGGGACCCGGTCGGTAAATGACCGGGCCATAATGGCATTTACAAGATGGGGCCGGTAAGGGGATTCAAACCCTTTACCTGGGTTTACGAAAACGCCATAACCGGTCAGTCACGCCGATTTAGCTACGGTCCAGTATACCATCTGAGGGATTTTTGATGACTGAATGTAAGCTGGTCACACTGCGGTCAAATTGGATGTATGCCCACGGTATAGTGGGCATACATCGCCGATCTATACAGCTGACCATGATGTGACTCAGCCGGGGTCACACCGTTATTCTGGCCGGATTGAAACATATATGCCCTCATCCTGGCTTAAGGGATGAGGGCATATATGAGAAACCAAAGAATCCCGATGGTGGCAACGTTCAGGTTCAGGAAAGGAGAATAACCTGGCCCCGGACGGTGGCACTATCTACCGTTTATCAATCAAAGCGCAAAGCGTTTATTGCTATGTTTGCGGACCTTTTTAGCTGCTCTTACAGGTTATATCAGCCGTACCCGGCTAAATACCAAGGCAACACCCAAAATGAGTGAGGGTTTTCCCGCAGCTGGATCATGCAACGGCAGCTGAAGCAGGCGTGGTCCAGGAGAAAGTGATAACGGCCCTGATTTAGGTCATTTTGGGAAAATAGATGTCCAAAGTTCGTAAACAAGAGCCTTCATCATTTCGATGGAGGCTCTTTGGTGCCCAAAAAATGGAGCCGGTGAGGGGAGTCGAACCCTTGACCTGCGGTTTACGAAACCGCTGCTCTACCACTGAGCTACACCGGCCCGTATCTGGCTAGCTACGAATTTTCGGAGGTTTTGGCAGTGTAAAACACTAACATGAGACGCGGTTTCGCGCATCACAGGTGCGTCATGCCGATGTCACATCGGCATCACACCCACATCACAGGCCCTGCACACCTCCATCACGGAATTTTGCTCCGAGATGGAGGTTTTCCTTTTAATGGAGACAAGACGACTTCGATGGAACACCATGAACAAAAGTGAGATACCCCTGGTCAGACTAGCCGAGCAATATCTTATCACGTGCCGAACTGAG